>CALLVY010000232.1 GCA_938015925.1 uncultured Saprospiraceae bacterium | reverse complement strand
CTTTGTTAAGAAATATTGATTGGCGATATCGCGCATTAAGAATTGTTGGTAATGAAAATCAGTATCCCGATACGGATTCTCTTCCAGACGTTTCATGGATTTATTGTAAATCTGAGAATAATGCTTATCCAGATTTCTGCTGATCATGCATTCTAAAATATGATAGTCTGTCAAGTGCGATTTTTGCCGATAGTTTTGGATGCCCAAAAATTCCTCTGCGGATTTTAATAAAAAACTCATCAAATAATTGAGGTGCTTGGTCTCGTATTGTTTTTGTGGAAAAGCTTTTTGATAGACCAATTCTCGTTGGATCTTATTCAAAGGAAAAGCAGGGGCCAATTTCCGCAGATAAGCATAAAGCACCAGCAATTCTTCGTTTTTATTGAAAAAAGGAGAAGCCAAAAAATCATTAAACTCCCTTAACTCTTTTGGGCTAAATGTTTTTAATAAAGAGATCAATTTGCTGTTTTCCATCTAAACGGGCCTTTTCTTAATGCTAATAAGTATTTGAGCAATGGTTTAATTCCTTGTTTTTTAGAGATCGCCTAAACTAAGCTAGTCTACTTCAAAAATTCATTTTTTGGAAGACGAGTTTTGTCGCTTCTTTTCAAAAGGCTTGAAAATTGTCTGATTTTTTTTATTAAAAATACATTTTTTTCTTGATAAATAAGCTTCTTTTTTGATTCTTAAAATGAAGTGTTTGTTTTGTAAGTTATTGATAATTAGGTTTTTATGCTTTTGTATGTTTTTGGTTTGACAAAAAAATAGATGTTGTTTTTTTGATAACTTCTCAAAAATGTAATTGTAATCGTTCAGATTCAGACTTACTTTTAAGGTATAAGAGATCAAGGACTCACTGATTGTCATTTTAGTCATATCTTTTAATGACGAAGTTTAGGTGAAACGTGGAGGTATTATGACACCTTTTAAATAGTTCTTTTTACTCGATTACATTCAGAATCAGAATAATAGCATCCTTTAGAGCTATCGAAAATAAATCATACTCATGAATAGAATACTTTTTACTGCTTTTATTTGGATCATTCTAATGGCTCCTCCAGCCACCGCCCAAGTATTTCCAGGAGATGTAAATAATGATGGGATTGTCAATAATGTTGATCTGCTATTCTTAGGTCAAGTTTTCTTTCAAACGGGGCCAACTCGAAGCCCTGTTGATCAAGGCATTAGCTTTACCGAAAAAGTATTGGTTCCCTGGGGAAGTACTTTTCCAAATACAACGATTGATATTGGATTTGCAGACTGTGATGGCAGCGGCTTTATCGATCATACCGATCTTGAAGCAATCGAAATTAATTACAATTTAAGTCATGGAACACCTACTCCAACCACCGTTGATCCGGGGCAGTTTGGGGTAGACCCTTTGCTTTATTTTGATTCAACTTCCCTACCTGGTCCTATTCCTGAACAATTGATCGCGCTTATTCCTATTAATTTAGGGACAGCAACATTGCCTGTTGCGAGTTACACCGGGATTTCCTTTACCATAAATTATGATCCCAATGTTTTCGCGGATGTCATTATTTCAGAAATTGGAGCCCCCTGGGCTAGTGTCTTTGGATTGTTTATTGCCGATGTGGATAAGTCTGCTGGAACAATAGAAGTAGCGAGCTCCCTTGGACCACAAAGTCCACTAATCGATAATTTCGGTCCCATGTTGGGAGGTCTCTTTATTATTGAAGAGGATGTCGTTGGAATAATGGGACCCGATGTTCCATCGAATGTCTATTTGTCAAATATTCTGATGATGGATGGTGGTTTAAATCCTAAGTCTATTGTAGAGGATACGGTGACGATTATCATCACAGATTATGAAATCACCAGTACGAATGATCGGGTCGATTCCAGCCTGGAAGTCTATCCCAATCCCGCAGAAGACATCGTTTTTATAAAAGACCTGAATCGGCCGATTTTATCCTGGGAAATTTACGATGTCGCAGGTCACCTGCTTCGTCAAAGTGCTGCGATAAATGTCAACTCTTGTAGTATTGATACCCACGATTTTTCCAATGGCCTTTATGTCTTACAAGTAAAAACTCGAGAAGGAATGGTACAAAAGAAAATAATCATTCAGCATTGATTTACAAGTGACGCCAATTAGTCAAAAAAGCCGCTTTTCAAGTCCATGAAAATGGAGAAAATCTTGAAAAGCGGCTTTTTTTGTATAGCTATTTTTTGTTGTTAAAGTGTTGATTATTAGTAGTTTATGATTGATTTTCTTTCCTTTTTTTGAGGATTTATGCTACTTTATTAGCCTATTTTTTTGAAAAGCCCAAAAATATGAATTGTAAGTCCTCCTAAGAAGGTCATAATTTTACTTTCGATAAGTGAAATAATTAAAATCAAATCATTCAACAATGAAGAATTACAAACTTTTATTCTTTTCGATGCTCCTCCTTTTGATAGGGAGTAGCCCTTTGATGGCAGCTAGCTTTACCGTTAGCGGTCAGGTTACTATTGACCAACAGTCGATTCCTTCTGGAGGCGTATTGGTTAAATTAAATTCTCTTTTAGATCAACAAAGCACTTCGATGAATACCGACGATAATGGTGTTTATAGTTTTACGCTTGATGTTGATACGCCGGATGCGGCGGCCTTTTTTGTAGAGGTCTTAGATGACTGTACTGGTCTTCCGATGGTAGATATCGTTTTTGTAGAAGCGGACGGTACGGGTACTTTAGATTTTTTACTTTGTGAAGACAATCCTGGTGGCCCAGTTGGCTGCGGTTGCCCTACGGAAATTGATGAAGTTTGTGTAGAAGTAGGACCCGGATTTGTGATTCAATTTCCAAATGCTTGTGAAGCCGAATGTTCTGGCTTTGATGCTTCTCAATTTGTAGATTGTGAGATTGGTGGTGGCCCGGTTGGCTGTGGCTGTCCTACGGAAATTGATGAAGTTTGTGTAGAGCTTTTCCCTGGCATAACGATTCCATTTCCAAATGCTTGTGAAGCGGAATGCGCAGGGTATGACCCTAGCGATTTTGTAGATTGTGAGATTGGCGGTGGCCCGGTTGGCTGTGGCTGTCCTACGGAAATCGATGAAGTCTGTGTAGAGCTTTTCCCTGGCCTAACGATTCCATTTCCAAATGCTTGTGAAGCCGAATGCGCTGGCTTTGATTCGACTCAATTTGTAGATTGTATCAATGTTCCTGTAGACACGACCCATTGTGGTTGTGATTGCGATTGGGATCCGGTATGTATTACTATAGATTCTTTAGAAGTACTGACTTTCGTTAATGCTTGTTTGGCAGAATGTGCGGGTTATGATCCTGCAGATTTTGAAGTATGTGACAATGGCGGTGGCCCGGTTGGCTGTGGCTGTCCTACCGAAATCGATGAAGTCTGTGTAGAACTTTTCCCAGGCTTAACCATTCCATTTCCAAATGCTTGTGAAGCCGAATGTGCTGGCTTTGATGCTACCATGTTTGTAGATTGTATCAATGTTCCAGTTGATACGACGACTACGGATTGCAATTGTCCTATCGAAATCAATGAAGTCTGTGTAGAGCTTTTCCCAGGCTTAATAATTCCATTTCCAAATGCCTGTGAAGCAGAATGTGCTGGTTTTGATACGACCATGTTTGTAGACTGCAACATTATTGTAGATACGACAAACCAAGGATGTAACTGTCCATTTGTATTCGATCCAGTATGCGTAGAAATCGACCCAGGTTTTGTAGTGGAGTATCCGAATGCTTGTGAAGCAGAATGCGATGGTTATGATCCTTCTATGTTTGTAGCTTGCAATACACCACCAGTAGCAGATTGCCAAGCTTTCTTCTTCCCAATACCAACAAGTGGCTTAGAAATTCAATTCATGGATCTGTCTTTCATTAGTGCGAATAGCACCTGGACTTGGGATCTTGGAGATGGTAGTACTAGTACCGATCAAAATCCAATCCATACTTATTTGGCAGAGGGTACTTATGAAGTAAGCTTAACAGTAGAAGATGCGGATTGTACCAACACCTTTGTGATGTCTATCTGGGTTGGTGATCTTGGAAGTGCTTCTTTCTGCCAGGCGATTTATTTCCCTGAGTTAGACGAATTGGAAGTTTCTTTTGTAGATTTCTCCATCGGAGATAATGAATCTTGGTCTTGGGATTTTGGTGATGGAAATACCAGCACGGAAAAAACACCAGTTCATACTTATGCACAAGAAGGAACTTATGTAGTAACGATAGAAACCGTAACTAAAGACGGATGTGTAAGCGAGTTTGAATTGATTTTGGACTTGGCTACGGGCAACCTCCATGGAAATACTGTTCCTTCGAATAGAGTCACCAGTACTAAAGAACTAAGTGTGATCGAAGCGTCTAAAGTATCTCCAAATCCTGCGCAAAATGAAATTTTTGTTGACTTGAAAGTAAAAGTCTCTACCCAAGCAATAATCAATATTCGCAGCATCGACGGTCGACTCCTACAGTCGTCTTCCGAAGAGTTGAGTGTTGGGCAACAACGTTTAGAATTTGATGTCAATAAATTGCCACAAGGAATGTATTTCTTACAAGTACAAACCGGTAAAACGCAAGAAGTCTTGAAGTTTATCAAGCAATAG
>CALLVY010000231.1 GCA_938015925.1 uncultured Saprospiraceae bacterium | reverse complement strand
GACGAAAAATCGCGAATTCGTGGAGAAGTATTGGTTCATCAATGATTAATTAAACTAAACCATTGCATTGATCGCCCCAATCAATATTTGATATTGGCTAATGAATATTTCCTTTTCTATTTTTTTCTGAACACTCCTAATTTCGAATAATGATTTTTACGAAAAATCGCGATTTTAAGGACCTCTGAAAACATCAAGGAAGGAATTAAACTAAATCATAGCATGGACCGCCCCAATCGATATTGAATATTTCCTATCTAGAGCCCTAACTTTTCGCGTTGTCGATCCGTCAATGGAGTTAAAGGATTTTCTTTTAATTGTCTTTGGATCGTTTCGGGAGTTGGAGCGATGATGACTTTTTGGTCCGCGCCAGCGGTTAGGATATGTTGTCCATCGGGTGAAAAGGAAGTGCTGTTTATTGAATCGGCATGCAAATCCAAATTAGCCAATAGTCGGCCATTCGTATTCCACAATTTAGCGGTATGGTCTTTGGAGACGCTTAGCAAATACTGGCCATCTGGCGAAAAACAGGCTTGGGTGATTTTGTCGATATGCTGATCATAAAGTACTTGTTGTTGGCCTTCCATATTCCAGAGTGCCAATTCATTTCCTGCTTTTGTACTAAGCAATAATTTTCCATCTGGTGAAAATTCCAGAATGCGGGATTTTGTATTTCCTCTTTTTACTACTGTTTTTAATTTTCCAGAAATATCGTATAAACAGATCTGACCATCGGAGGAAGCAATAGCGAATTTTGAACCATCTTTGGCACAAGCGAGTTGATAAGCGATATCTGTTGGAGTACTTTCTAAAAGAATTTTCTCTCCACTTGTTAGTGACCAAATCTCTGCGGGTTTATCTTGAGGAACAAGAATAAGGTATTCCCCATTCGGAGTAAATTGAAGCGCAGAAATATAGGTGTTGAAATCTAAAAACTCAATGCTCAAATCATCTTTCACCGGATTCCACAGTCGAATTTCTCCATTAGTGGTACAAGTCAAAACCGCTTCTCCATCTGGAGAAAACTGAGCCGCAGTGATTCTTTTTTCATGCTCTAAGCTAGCCACCAAAGTTCCATCCAAAGCATTCCATACGTTCACTTGACGATCTCGTCCTACCGACAATATTCGGTCACCAGAAGCATTGTATTTAACTTCGCGAATCGCTCCCTCATGTCCAGCCAATTGGCGCAAAAGCTTTCCTTTATCATCCCAGAGGTTTAGCATAAAATCTTCTCCTGCGGTAATTACTTGTTTATTATTCGGAGCAATTGCCCCGGTAAAGACACGGCCAGAATGTCCGGTCAGGCTAGCGATTTTTTGACCTTCGCGATCTAAAAGCATCGGTGCTTCTTCTCGCAGGAGCGCCAAGATAAAACCACCGCCCGGAGCATAAACCGTCTTAAATATTGCCGCCTTTTCCACTTCATAAACGCGATGATAATATCGGTATACAGCATCACCAAATGCTTTTTCTACCATAGCCGTCGGCTGGCCCTTCGTCATCCCTAAAGCCAGATGAGCAATTTGCAAAGCTTCTTGATATTCGTTTTTCTCTACCGACTGATTCGCCATAAATGCCAGACGGTTGGCTTCTGAAATCTGCCTTTGCTTCTTTTCCTGGAGCAGTATTTTTTCTGTTTCTGTTTTGGCTTTTTTAATCTCTTCGATATAACCTTCTCGCGCGGCATCAATTTTTTGGTTAATCGTTTCTAACTGAGCAGTACTGACGTCCGGACAAATTTTTGCGGCCTTGTATTTATTAATGGCCTTTTCAAAATCCAGTTGTACAATTGCTGCTTGTCCCTCTTCTATAAATCGGGTATAGCAATCTTGAGCAGACAAATACTGCAAGAAGCAACAACAAAGAATTAGTAAAAAATATCGTTTCATCGTTTGGGATTTTAGGGCCGGAGCTTATAGAAGTGCGTTTTTTAAAAACGCCATTTAATATTCAAACCTGTTTGCAAAACCAAAGTGCTTTTTGGGTCTACTTCGAAAACTGGACGAATCGTCAACTCCTCTGTTGGCTTACAGAATTTTCGATAGGTCGCAATTTGTTTTTTATACCGTCTTTGACGGATCAAAAACCAGATCACATCTCCAGCCAGCAAAGCTGCACCCACAGAGGTAAATACGAGGTCTTTGTGATGCTTATCATTGGCGGAGAGGAGAATGGGATTGGCGACTTCGAAGGTCTCTTGACTGAGGTAATCGGCATATTCCTTGTCAGAGGCTTGCTTAAATAACTGGCCAGTTACCAGAGATCCAGTGCCCGCTAAGGCGGCAATGAGAAAAGGCATTTTTTGTTTATTGGTAAACTCAGGTTTTACGCCGCAATTGACCTTATAAGGCAATTCTTTCCGGCCATAAATTTCGGTATAAAGGGTAATTTTTAAACGGCCTTTGAGCGCTACAAAATCTTCTACCAGGTTGGTCCACACCAAAGTTTGGAGTTCCGGAGCATCTTCGATTAGAATATTTTTATTGACCGCTCCTAAAATATTTTCTGGCCTGATCGGCAAGATGATTTCCTCCAAGCTAGCGCTCACTTGCAGTCGATAATATTCTGCTCCAGTAAAATCAAGATTGGAAAAATCAATTTTGATTTCTTTTTCTTCGTAGCGAATGGATGTTATTTTTAGAAAATCATCTTTACTGTTTTCTCCAGAGGAGAGGATTATAAATTCATTATTTGACAAATCGAACTGTGCATCAATCAAATGTTTTTCTGTTTTCAATACTTCTACCTGAGCTTGCACAAGCAATCCCATGAACAGTAAACAAAACAAGGAAAGGAGTATTTTCTTCATATTTATCTTTAAGTATTTTAACAGAACAATCTATCAGGTTTATTACAAACCTAGTTTTTGTTTGCAAGTAGCTATCTTTTGTCGGAGTTCGCTTTCCCCCGGATTTATTCGCAATCCTTGTTGGTAATTTTTTAATGCAAACTCATAACCCTCGGCATCGAAGAAGGTATCTCCATCTTTCAGGAATTTATCGTAGGCATTTTCTAATTTCCCTTTGATCCCTTCTAACTTACCTTGTACAAGACCATTATTAAAGCCAAGCGCTAATGCTTGTTGGTATTTGGATCGAGCATCTACTAAAGTACTAAGGCCGCTAGCCTCCAGACTTACTCCATCTCTCATCAAGGATTCAAACCTCTTGCTGACTCCTGCTTTGGAAGAGGCTTCTTTTTTTAAACCAAGTGCTTCTTCTCCTTTTTCATTAAAAACCAATGCTGTTTCAAATTCTTTAATGGCTTCGAGGTATTTATTCTGAGCCATCAAAGATTGACCTAGTGCCAGGTGTTCCTTATACTTTGCTTCGGTTTTTTGTGCTTGTTCGATTTTTAGTTGTTGTAAGTTTCCTTCTGCCGCTTCGCGGGCCTCGGTTGCTTCTCGTTCTTTTTGCTGAGCTTTGTTGCTTTGAAAATAGGAAAAAATAGAGAAGGAAGAAAGGACGCCGATCAAGCCTAAGATTAATAATTGGCGCAATCGCAAACGTTGGTTTTCTCCTTTTTTACTTTTCGAAATATAATCCCACTCCTCCGTGGTCAATACTCCTTCCTTTTCCAGCGATTTTTTATTGAAGGCTGCCAATTGCAATTCATTGGAATTGAGCAAGGTCTGGGTTTGTGGATAAACGTGGTGTCGATCTTTAATCATTTTTACGACTTCCAGGAAGGCGATCTCTTCTGTTCCTCTTTGTTCTGCAATATATAAAGCTAAAGTATCGTGAGCCAATTCATACATTCCATCTTCCTGACGAAGAATACGAGCAGTTTCTAATTTCTCTAAACTAAAATCGAGTTGCTCCGCTGTGAGTTCCGACTGCCTGATTTCGGAAATAGCCATCGGCCGTTTGGTTCCTTCCAAGGTCACAAAACGACTCAGCAATTTAGGGAGTGCCGATTTAGGCACACTGGGATATTTGTACTTAAAAACTTTTTGAATCTCTTTCATCTGCCCTTCTAAAAAGCCCCCTAAGACATCTTCGATTACTCCGTGTTTTTGTATAAACTCGCGGGAGAATATCGTTTTGGGATATTTCATTTCAGGCGGATGTTGTGTTTCATGATTCATTCCTTAATCATTTGATTATTATAAAAACCATGATACTCGCAATAAAGATAATCCAAATAAACCTGTAGATAAGACAATTGAATTCCTGCATTGGAACCAATATTATCGATGATTTGATTGATGGTTACCTGAGGTTCTTCTAACTCTATATTAAAACGCTCCGTCATTTTCTGAATCACTTTTCCCACCTTAGATCTATTCATCGGTTCGATACGCATTCGATTTTCAAAAAGCTTGGGCACCTTTTGTTCAAAGTCAAAAAGTCGAGCAATGTACTCTTCTCGCATCGAAAAAATAATTTTGAAAGGAATATCTAATTCCAACATATCTGCAACCGATTGGATAAAGATGTTTCGTTCTTCAGGTGTTCCCAAAATATACAATTCTTCGAATTGGTCAAAGATGAGAAATACGGGTTTGAATCGATCGAGGTATACCGATTGGATACATTGGCTGACTGACATTTCCTCTCGCAGAGGATTGATCGCTTGCTTTGACAATTCTTGTTTTAAAGATTTATTGATATCTCCTCGCCAGCGTACATGAATATCAAACCAGTCCGTATCTTGAAAGCGACTAGCCAGTCCACATTGTAGCAGGCTTGTTTTTCCAGCTCCGGAAGGACCATAGATCAACATAAGGTTTGTAGAGAAAGCCATTTCGAACAAACGATCTATTTCTTCTTCTCTACCGAAAAAGAAATCTCGATCTTTGATCGTATACGGATCCAAGAACTTGAATGGACTTTTAATACTTGACATAATTGCTTTTATTATTGTGGCTCTTTGCCCCCCCAACGAAGGGGGCTCATGAACGACTATTATTAACTCTCTCTACGTATTTTCAAATATAACAAGCTTCTGCGCTGTCTTTTAGCGCAGTTCGTTTTTTATTTTTTATTTTCTCCAATTTCCAGGTCATATCCCTCCAAAGCCTTATTTAATTTTTTTAGAATATGCTTCTTAAGTTTCGCCGGAGATTGTACAATGATATTTCCTCCATAACTCAAAATCACCTGCTCCAATTCTAAATTAGGGATCAAATCCAGGGAGACCAAGGTTCCAATTTCATTTTCTCCGATTACTTTTTGAGAGTGATGTATGGGCTTGGTCAACAAATAGGGAGCACTTATTTTTTTAACCAGTAAACGTACTTTCTGCACGGGTACACCTTTGTTTACGGTAACACCTATTACATTGTTATAATAGTTTTGCGGATTGAATCCTTCGCTGCGAACATACTTTTCCGTATTTGTTTCTAAAGCTACAATTCGATCTAAAGCAATGGTATAATCCGGTTGTTTTTCTTCTCTATATCCCAATACAAACCAGCGGTTGCGATATTCTTTTAGCAGATAAGGATGAAAAGAAAAAACCTGGGCTTTTTTGGCCGTAAACGATTGGTAAGTGATGCTCAATACTTGTTGCTTATTGATGGCTTGGTAAATGGTGTCTAAGTAATTGAGTCCTTTTAGGTTTTCGTTTTTCTCAAATTCTACGATGGGTGGTCGCTTCTCTCGAGTAGAATAAATCTTGTCTTCTAATTTTTTTACACTATCTGATATTTCTTCAAACTGAGAAAAGCCTTTAAACTGTTTGAGGATTTCTACGGCCTCCGCCATATTGGATAAGTCATTATTCGTCAGTGGACTATTGGTAATACTATAGTTCTCCTCTTCATAAGTATAATATTTTTTATCCTCCACAATGATTGGGGCATTATAGCCCAATTTATCCGATCGCATCAATTGGATATCCGTTTGAATGGTTCTCCGGCCTACAGGTTTGTCGATGCCCTCATATTCGTACAAAGCGTCAGAGCAGGCATCTATTAAATCCGTAAGCGTCCATTTTCGGTAGCGATTTTGGAGACACTTATCTATGGTGTGGTAACGCACTAAGGCGTTTCGGTTAGCAGGCATTTTTTGGTATTTCAGTGACAACTTAGAACAAGGAGTAGTACCAAGCACATATTTTCTACGGAATATACAGTTTTTCTACTTACTACGCCAATAGACCGCGCAGGTGTTTTCGATCTTTGTAGTATTAAATCAAACAGAGACTTTTTTCTCATGATTTTTCAAACAACTTCTTTATTAAAAAAAGAAGTATATCAAAACTCCAAAAAATGAAATTCTCTAAATTCTCCAGCCTTCTCCTTTGCCTGGCTTTATTCGCCCTGACTTCTTGTAAAAAAGAACCAATAGAAGTCCTTCCTGGCACTTGGTCTACTTCTGATGGAGGTACGATCACCTTTAGTAGCGAGGGTACTGGAACGGTAACTGGTTCTGATTTTTTCACACCGCTTTTTCTTTCTTCTACGACCGAAGTCGCTTCTAATTTCAACTGGGAATTAGTAGATTCAGAAGCGGTTGTTGACACAAACATTGATCTCGAATACTTTGATATCGATGGCATTAGCCTCGGAGTATCGCAATGGCCTGTTAGAGTAAAAAACAAAAACAAAGTCGTTATTGGCTTCGACGCTTTAATCATTTCCAATCAGGTAGAACTCACCAAATAAGCCTAATTGCTTTTTATCGCCATGGATTGGAGAGGAATCTTAAGGTCAACCTCCAATTTTAAACAGCTTCTATAATTCCCCCCTCAAAAAACAAAATCATGAAGAAACAACTCCATCTTTTAGCGCTACTTGCTCTATTCTTTTTCGAAACAAATGCACAAATTGAAGTCAATGTAGGTGCCCGCTTCGGCATCAACCTCACGGGCGTTTCTATTAATAATGCTGTTGATACCGTCAATACAACTACGTTAAAAACAAGTACACTCAATTTTGTAGCAGAACTAAGGTTCGGCAATCGATTCTCCATTCAAAGTGAACTTGCCTTCCTAAAGAAAGGAGATAAAATTGACGAGACAATAGACATAGACCTGGGTTCTCTCGCCCAAGGAAATATCAAAATTCTTAGGGAGGAAAAAATGCAATATATGGAAGTTCCCGTCTTGCTAAAATACGACTTTGTCCCTGAAAAACTTTTTGACGTACAATTATATGCGGGTACTACTTTTGGTTTTTTACAAAGCAGAGCAGTCGTTGGTAGTATTGTCTCTACTTTTAGTTCGCCTGATGGTGCCGGTGGCACAGAAACCACAAAAGAAACAACCGACCTCAATGAAATCACTAATATCGACACCGATCCTAGCATCAATAAAACAGAGATCGGATTGTTAATAGGCGGAGCATTTAGAGTAGACGCTGGCCCAGGAAGAATTACACTTGATGTTCGCTTGGGAACGGGGCTTACTCCATACCAGGAATACAAGGACGACAATGGAGTAGATATCAAAGCGGTAAATAAGAATACGGCTATTTCACTTGGGTATCTGCTTTCTTTTGGTGGATAAACAATGATTTATTTTAAAATAAAAACATCTTTTTTTCTTCTGCGCCAATAGGCAGCGCACTCATCCCTTTACTTTGTAGTATCAATTAACAATAACTGCTTTATGCAGGTAAGCCCAAAAAACAAATAAGCTCAATACGATTCCGAGTTAATTAAAGACCCCGAAAAACCCCTCACGATTCCTCTTTTCACGACAACAAAAAAGGAGGATGGAAAATAAAATCTGTGCCCGGTTGACCGGCGTCAATCGGGCTATGATTGCTTTTTAAATGTAAAAATTCTTTTTTGAATTATAAATCATAATGGTTAGCACTATTTCGTAAACTCTCTTGCACCAAACATCGGTTTGTTCAAGGGAGTTACTTTTTTAGCCTCCTGTTGACGGCCAACTTTCCTTTGCTTAGTCATCAGGAAAATATTCCCAAAAACTTTGCGGATTAGTGAGGTTTCCAAAACCAAAAAACAAGCGACCATTTAGGTTCCAGCTTAGTGGCCGATATCGAGGAGCGCCATCTCCCATTTCTCCCAGATAGATCCATTCTCCTTTGGGGTTCCCATTGACATCAAAACCATTGACTTCACTTTGAGTATCATATTCCCAAAAATCATTTTTGATTTCTCCACTACCATGTACGCCGGAACCAAAATAAGCTTTGTCTCCAACCCCAAGCCCAGTAGCGCTAAACCGTTCCGTATCTGGATCGACTAATTTTAAAACACATGGATTGACACTCGCATTGATATCCAACTCCCACAACTGCTGCCTACCCAGATCCGCCTCCGCTCCACCTCCACAGATATAAGCCTTTTCTGCTATCACAAAAGCAGTTCCTTCGCTACGTTTACCACATTCGCAATCTGTAAATATTTGTGTCCATGTCCCTGCTACTCCAAGCTTTGGATCGTACTCCCAAATATCATCGTATCGAGAATATCCAGCAGCAGTCCTTATATCTCCAAAGGCCATATAAACTTTCTCATTGATAGAAAAGCAATAAGAATTTGCACGGCTTTCCACTGGAAAGTCTTGCTTGGCAGTCCATTTTCCCATTGGGTCACCGTATACATCCAATCCATTGGAAGTATCTAAGGGATCATATTCCCAAAGATCATTAAAATAAAAATCTCCGCCTTTCCTACCCAAACCTAGATAGGCTTTATCGGAGGTAGCCGCATAGAGATAATCTATTCTTCGCTCTGCAGGACAATGCGCCTTTTCTACCCAGCGATCAAATTCAGGATCGTATTGCCAAAGAAACATTTGATCACTTCCGCTTATGATTCTAATAAAGTAAGCTTTTCCATGAAGAGCAAAATACCCTACACCATCCGGACTCAGTGCTGTTTCTATTCCTTTTTCTACCCAACCATGCTTTTTATAAAGGCTATCTACCGGGCCATAAAAAACAGCGCTTCCGCTTTGTGCATAGGGTCGAATATAATACTTGGTGAAGGGAATCAGATTAGTCAAAATACTCGAATAAGTATTGACATTAGCATTGGCTTCGCCGAGGCCGCTGGAATTATCAAGAAGCGTTGGTTCTTTACTACTGGTGGACCAACAGTGGCCGTAAGCATTTACTTTTTCGCCAGGTTCAAGACCTTTCATACTACTCTGTGCACGAGCGGTAGAGGTACCTCTTATTGCTTGAAAGCGAAGCATTTCCAGTTGAATTTCAATGCCAAGGAAGAAAGATTGAGCGGGAGAATAAATGGTATTTCCATTGATGCTTGCGAAACCGCGAATCCAGTATTTTGTATTGGGAGTGATATTGGGTATTCTTTCCGTAAAAGGGCCATTTTGATCTTTGGATCCCAACTCTATTACCAATTCATTATTCTCTGTTAACTCCGGAAGCGAATCTAAATCGGACCAGACAAAACCGTGATTACTGGCCACTGATTCGCTAAGTCCTTCCAAGCTGGCAAAAGCCACCACTGAACTAGCTCCTGTATCTTCGATTGGATTCAGGGTAACTTTCAGAAACTCCTTTTGTTCCAAGTCCCATTTTTGACAAGCCGAGAGTAGGAACAAGAGTATCCATCCTAAAAGGAATATTTCTTTATTGATTTTCATTCTACTGTTTGGGTTTGAGAATTTAAAAACAAAGAAGTTGTTTAAAAACTACTTCAATACCTGATTCAAATAATTCAAAAATCATCTGGTGTATAAGTCCATACTTCTCGAAAATAATTTTTGTCTTTATCAAAACCGAACAACAAATAACCTTTCCCATCAATGGTATGTGCAGTAGCGCCATAGCGAGGACTACTCGCAAAATTATTTACCTGTTTCCAACTGCCCATAGGCTGACCTTTTACATCATAGCCATTGACCGTATCTTCAGGATTGTATTCATGAAAGTCAATTCCAAAAAAACTACCCATCCCATAGTAAGCTTTGTCATTGATCACAAAGGCCGGTGCGAACAATCTTTCGAGTCTTGGAAAACTTTGTTTTTCTACCCATTGTGGATTACTATCTGGTTCAAATTCTAAGAATAAAGTTTGATCCGTTCCCACAGCAGTGCTGCCTCCTCCAAGATAAACCTTATCGTCTATTACAAAATAACCGACAGCACCTCGCGCCCCACCTGCATAGGGAACCAACTCTGTCCAAGCGCCCATCGGATCTCCACAGGCGTTAAAACCATTGCTTTCGTCATTGGGATCAAACTCCCAAAAGTCCGTCAAATACTCATTATCCTTATCCGCGCCGGTACCATAATAAATTTTGCCTTTCACGCCAACCATCACCGCTCCAAGTCTAAGTATTCCAGGAAAGGCTTGTTTACTACACCATTTTTTCTCCGCATTGAATTCCCACATATCACTTTGCATTTTACTCATCACCCCGAGCCCCAGGCCTACATAGCCCTTTCCACCAGCCGAACACGCTTGCTGATATTTTCGCCTCGGCCCTGCCATTTCTCCAACATAAGTCCACTCATCTTCCTCCGGATCATAAAGATAATGCTGCTGCTTATCCGCTCCCTTAAACCAGACAATGGTATGAATTTGATCATCGATCATAAAGGTCATTGGATTGATTTCTAAATCATCAAAGGGAAAATCTGCCTTTTGTTCCCAAGCATCTTTTTTGATCAATTCCACCACTTCGCCATACACCGCAATTCCGTCTACCACTGCATAAGAACGTACGTAGTAGGCTTGTAGTGGCTCCATATCGATCAGCGTAATGTTAAACCCGGAACTATCTTGATCGATGGAACCAAGGTTGGTGTAGGTTCCCAAAATAGTAGGCTCCGTGTTTTCGGTAGACCAGCAATGACCATAACGTTCTACTAATACCCCCGGAGGTATCTGGCTGATACTTCCACTTACAATTCCCGTATTCTCCCCTGCAATAATTGTTGCGTTTTGGGTCAATACCTGAAGAGAAGATTGATTGTCATAGCGAATGATTTCGGTGTAAAGAATCTCTGAATCATAGATCGCATAGGCTCTGATAAAATAGGCGGTATTGATGTTTAGATTAGAAAGTCGATGAGAAAAATTTTTATTAGAAACCGAAGATCCCAAGTTAATTTTAGTGGTATTGATTTTAGAGAGTCCTGGTTCTTCATCGATGGTAGAATATAGGAATCCGTGTTCCGTAAAACTTCCTCCATCTAGACCTGCGGTAGTGGCTTTTAATGTAATGGAAAAAAGAGAATTGACGGTGAGGTCTTGCCAGCTAAGTTGTGGAAAATCAGTCGATTCTAAATCCCATTTTTGACAAGCAGAAAAAAGCCCTAGCAGGATAAAAAGTAAGATTTTGTTTTTAGAAATGTTCATTGAACAATTGTTTGGGATAACATACAACACAAGTATTTGTGGACTTTTTTGCCCTAAATCTTAAGTAGTTCTCTAGGAATAACGTTGAAGTTCTTTAATAAGCCCCTTTAAACCTATTAATACGATATTTCTGTAAAGTAGTTTTCAAAAAAGACGATAACCTTCCCAATTTAGAGTAATAATGACACTTATTCCAATAAAATAAGGTAATCCAAAAGACAAACTCAACTAGGCCCAAAGACAAGGCACTAGATGTATTCCATTAACAATCCTTCCGCATTAGTTTAGTCATCAGGAAGGTATTCCCAAAAACTTTGTGCATTCGCAAAGTCTCCAAAACCAAAAAACAAACGATCATTTAGTTTCCAGCTTAGCGGTCGATTTCGAGGGGTTCCATCGCCCAATTCTCCCAAATAAATCCATTCCCCTTTAGGATTCCCATTGCTATCAAAACCATTGACTTCACTTAGCGCATCGTATTCCCAAAAATCTTTTTTAATCTCCGCACTACCATGTATTCCTGCGCCATAATACGCTTTATCTCCAACTCCGATTCCCGTCGGCAGATACCGTTCGATCTCTGGATTGACTAACTTTAAGGCACATGGATTGCTGCTCGCGTTAATATCCAATTCCCATAACTCCTGGCGACCTACATCCGTATCCGCTCCGCCTCCACAGATATAAGCTTTGTCTCCTATCACAAAAGCAGTCCCACTAGAACGTTTACCACATTCACAATCTGTAAATAATTGGGTCCAAATTCCATTTGCTCCAGCTTTGGGATCATACTCCCAAATATCCGCGTACACAAAAAAATCAGTAGAATTGCTTCTTTCCCCAAAGGCCATATAAACTTTCTCATTCATGGAAAAACAAAAAGGGACCAAACGACCTTCCATGGGGAAGTCCTGTTTCGCTGTCCACTTGCCCATTGGGTCGCCATATATATCCATGCCATTGGAGGTATCTAAAGGATCGTATTCCCATAGATCATTAAAATGAAATTCTCCATCTTTTATTCCCAAGCCGAGGTAAGCTTTATCAGAAGTTGCGGCATAAAAATAATATTCTCGTAGCTCCCCGGGGAATACCGCTTTTTCTGCCCAGCGATCAAAAAGGGGATCGTATTGCCAAAGAAACATCTGATCACTTCCTCCTGTGGCTTTAATGAGGTAAGCCTTTCCATGAAGAGAAAAATGTCCTCTACCATCTGAGCTCACATCAGGTCCTATTTCTTTTTCTTCCCAAGCATGTTTTTTGTAAAGACTATCTACGGGGCCGTAAAAAATAGCGCTTCCACTTTGTGCATAAGGTCGGACATAATAAGTATTGTAGGAGACTAGATTGGTAAGAATACTTGAATAAGCATCGATATTATCCTTCGTTTCTCCGAAGCTGGTAGAGTTATCGAGGAGCGTTGGCTTTTTATTATTTGCGGACCAACAGTGGCCATAAGTGTCTATTTTTTCGTCAGCCTTAAGGCCCTTCATACTGCTCTGAGCTTGAGCGGTAGTGGTTCCTCGAATTGCTTTATAGCGGAGCATTTCTAGTTGAATATCAATGCCAATGAAAAACGTTTGGGAGGGAGAATAAATAGTGGTCCCATTGATGGTCGCAAAGCCGCGAATCCAATATTTTGTATTGGGAATAATA
>CALLVY010000230.1 GCA_938015925.1 uncultured Saprospiraceae bacterium | reverse complement strand
GATTCAGCGACCGTAGCTTGCAATATTCATAGTGCGGCCATTTCCATTGATGGCTTTGGCCAGGATGGTATTCAGGTTTTGGCTCAAAGGAAAGAAGATCATCTTTTGGTAGCCCCCTATCCTTGCAAAAACGCAGACAACATCAATCGGGTTTATGAAATTGATTTGTCCAATGGCCTTTTTACCACTTCTATTTTCCAAAACCAAAATTGGGCTTATGGATTTGCCGTGGATACTCAGCAACGATTATTTTATGCCCAAGACAATAGATACAAAAGCAAACTGACCATTCTCGAATTCGAAGAATGATCGATTTATTTTTTTATACCAAACCAAAATCAATACAACCATGACCACCGAGGACATCCTAAAACAACTCGAAGCTTTTGGCAATGAAAGCACCAAAAACACGCTCAAAAAGCACGGTGCACAAGAACCTTTTTTCGGCGTAAAAGTAGCCGACCTCAAAAAGATTCTCAAGAAGACCAAAAAGAACCACCAACTTTCTCTGGAATTGTACAAAACAGGAAATACCGATGCCATGTATTTGGCGGGTTTGATGGCTGATGAAACCAAGATCACCAAAGCGCAATTGGAAAGTTGGGTCAAGAAAGCGTATTGGTATTATCTGAGTGAATATACGGTTCCTTGGGTTGCGGCAGAAACGCCTTTTGCATTGGAGTTGGGTTTGAAATGGATTGACTCGAAAAAGGAAAATATAGCGGCAGCGGGTTGGGCGACCCTCGCCTATTTTGCAGCAGTGAATGAAGACAAGGACATACCGCTAGATCTTTACAAGGAACTATTGGATCGTGCGGGCAAGGATTTGCATGAGGATCAAAATCGGGTAAAGTATGTGAGAAATGGATTTGTGATTGCGATTGGGAGTTATGTCAAAGCATTGACCAAAAAGTCTCAAAAGATCGCTGCGCAAATTGGGAAAGTAAAAGTGGAAATGGGTGGAACGGCTTGTAAGGTGCCGCTTGCAGAAGATTATATTCAGAAGGTAATTGATAAGGGCTATATTGGTAAGAAACGTAAAACTGCTCGGTGTTAATCTAGTTTTTTTTACTGGGAATTAGGGCTGTTTAGAAAAAGAAAAAGCGGAATTTTAATTCTGGATAGGAATATTGAATAAGGAATTTTAAATTTTGAATAATGATTTTTTTGACGAAAAATCGCGATTTTATAGGGACATCAAAGAAGGGATTAAACTAAATCATAACATTGACCACCAAATTAATATACGCTATTAGAGATTCAGGATTGAATGGTTCCTTTTTTATTTTTTTTCTGAACAGTCCTAAGTGGGAATCCAATATTTACAAAAGTACAGAGCCTCTTTTTCCTAAGGAAGAAGAGGCTCTTTGTTGGGGGGCTTTTTTATTTGAAAAATAAAAATAGCGCATCCTATTTCAAGTTCTCCTAAGCTCGACTTCCAGATACCTTAGGTTTCATCAAGCTGGCCACTTCATCAGGACTTCGCTCTACAAAACCCGCTACCATGTCTAAAAAAACAACTTGGATAAAAGGAGATACTGGTTTTTCTTTAGTTGGTGCTGCTTGCACAAAATATTGTCCATACTTGGCTAAGAAACCTTGGAAAATTGGACCATTGACATGGGCATCAAAAGCATCCCAACTCGCATAGCGTTCCATAAAGGTAATTGCACCTGGTCGGGGAAAGGGCTCAGAAATAAACTGCGGTGCTGCCGAAAAATCAAGCACAGGATAATTAACCATATAGGTCAGGGTCCCTGCTTCTGAACGAAGTATATCCTCTGCTAAGGACTTGAATACAGGCTTCATCATTTCTTCGTTGCCCTGTTTGAGCCACCAATTGGAGTATAAGGAAATTGTCATGTTTTGTGGGGTTTGATTATTTGAAAACATCTTACCTACAATAATACAACAAACCTTATTCTTTTTGATACTATGTCTTGAAAAATTGGGAAATTTGTAAAGGAGGAAGAGGGGTTTGGGGGGAATGATCAATATCGAATTAGGAGTGTTCAGAAAAAGAAAAAACGGAGGTTTAATTCTGGATAGGAATATTGAATAAGGGATTTTTAATTTTGAATAATGATTTTTTTGACGAAAAATCGCGATTTTATAGGGAGATCAAAGAAGGGATTAAACTAAATCATAGCATCGACCGCCCCCATCCATATTCGATTTTGGCTATTTAATATTCACCCCTTCCCAACTAAAATCCTCAACGTTTCACCCGCTTCGCGGTAAACACCCCCGAACGCCCTTTCAAAGACCCCGTCACCAAAGTATAGGTACCAGACATCGAGTCGCCATCGATGGTTCCTGCAAAGGTAAAATCCATGCGCCCCATACTTCCCGCTTGCTGACCTGCGAGAAAGCTAACCTTTGGCCCATCTACCTTTACGTCAATCGCCTCTCCTTCATAAGTTCCTGTTGCTCCATCAATAACAACAACTGGAGTTCGATCGCCCCGAGGAGTCGTAATCAGCAATTGCCAAGTACCATCTGCTACATTGGTTTTTGCTGCTTTTTTTGCCGTACAAGCACCAAATTGGAGACTTAATACTGCCAATAAGAAGAAGATAAAACCAGGTATTCTATAATTCATAGGGATGAAGATTTAATTTCCGCAAAACTACAGGTAAAATGTTTAACATTCAACAAAGAAAAAAGAAATAACTAATTAAATAAAATATCCAGAAAAAAGATAATTTTGTGTCGGTTTTTGAAAAAGGCTTAAAACCCTTTAAAAACCTAAAGTAAAACCATATACAAAAACTCTAACAAAATTGCACCATGTCAAAAAAATTGATCAATGGGTTCCTCAAGGAACTCAAGGGCAACAGTCCTAATGAGCCCGAATTCCACCAAGCGGTTGAAGAATTTGCAGAAGTTATTATTCCTTTCGTTCGCAAAAATCCTAAATACCAAAACCACGCTTTATTGCAACGAATGGTGGAACCCGAACGCACCATCAGCTTTAGAGTAACCTGGGTAGATGATCAAGGAAAAATCCAAGTCAACAAAGGCTATCGAGTACAATTCAACAATGCCATCGGCCCTTACAAAGGCGGCCTGAGATTTCACCCTACCGTAAACCTGAGTATCCTTAAGTTTTTAGGTTTTGAGCAAATCTTTAAAAATGCCCTAACTACCCTACCTATGGGCGGTGGTAAAGGGGGTTCCAACTTCAATCCAAAAGGAAAATCTGATGGTGAAGTGATGCGTTTTTGCCAAGCTTTTATGTCGGAATTACAAAGACATATCGGACCAGACATTGATGTACCTGCGGGTGACATCGGAGTGGGTGGTCGCGAAATCGGCTACCTCTATGGTCAGTACAAACGTTCGCGCGTTGAGCACACAGGTGTGCTTACGGGTAAAGGTAGGTCTTACGGTGGTAGCTTGATTCGTCCTGAAGCGACGGGTTATGGATGTGTTTATTTTATGCAGGAAATGTTGAAGACCAGAGGCATGAGTTTGGAAGGAAAAACTTGTACGGTTTCTGGCTCTGGAAACGTTGCACAATATACGGTAGAAAAAATATTGGAATTGGGAGGCAAGGTTGTCACGCTTTCTGACTCGGGTGGGTACATCTACGACGCGGATGGTATCGACCAGAAAAAACTAGCTTATGTGATGGACCTCAAAAATAATCGACGTGGCCGCATCAGCGAATATGCGAAGGAATTTAAAGGGGCCAAATATTTCGAAAAGAAAAGACCTTGGAATGTCCCTTGTGATATTGCATTCCCTTCCGCTACGCAAAATGAGATCGACGCTAAAGACGCCGCTACCCTAGTTAAAAATGGAGTGATCGGAATTGGAGAAGGAGCCAATATGCCAACTACAAATGAAGGGATTGGTGTTTTTCAAAAAGCACAAGTTCTTTACTCTCCGGGTAAAGCATCTAATGCAGGTGGTGTAGCAACTTCTGGTTTGGAAATGTCTCAAAACAGCTTGCGTATGTCTTGGACGCGCGAGGAAGTAGATCAGCGATTGAAAAACATCATGGTCAGTATCCACGATCAATGCGTAGACCATGGCCGCAAGAATAAAGGCTATGTGGATTATGTAAAAGGTGCGAATATTGCAGGCTTTGTAAAAGTGGCAGATTCGATGATTGCGCAGGGTGTGATTTAAGAAAAACCATTCCTACAATACTAAAAAACAAGAGGGGTGCTGCTTATTGCGGTGCCCCTTTTTTTGTCTCTGCTTCTTCTTCCACTATTTAGCCTCCACTTTCCTCTATTTATTTTCAACTCCTTTCGATTGACGAGCACGCTTTGTTCAATTCAATATTTATTGTTATATTACTACACCTCATTTAAACAGACCTAAAACTGTTTGCTTCGTTTACCAATTCCGCCTTCCTTCGAAGGGGAACAAATTCTAGTTTAGTGTGATCGAAAACTTGTGTAAAAAAAGAATTTCAACTCTATAAAATTTAGCGGGATATAGCATGGAACTAATTGTGGAAAGCGAAAATAGTTCCTTCAAATTCTGGTAAAGCTTCTGCATTTTAATTGCTAGAACTTTACTGAACTTAAATAGAATAAATTTTCCAAGTTTTAATCATAATCAATCAAAACTAAAAACTATGAATTCCATCCTCCAACCTATTCTTCTATTACTATTCCTTTTACCTAGCCTTTCCGCAATAGGGCAAAACACTATTCTGATACCACATGATCCCAGCCTTAGTGATCATACAAGTGCTATCCGTACCGCTTTCACCTCAAATGGAAAAAACAATTTGACCTTTCTTTTTGAACCTGGAAAAACCTACCACATCAACGGAAACGATGAAAACGATGTCAACTGGGAATCCAATATTATTTTCTGGTTAGATGGGTACAACAATATTATTATTGACGGAAGAGGTGCGACTCTTTCCGGTGGCAAATGGGGTACTGTTTTTCGTATTATTAACTGCCAAAATGTAAAGATTAAAAATCTTACCATTGATTGGAAAACAGATCAGCTCCCTTATATCGCAGGTCAGGTATCCAACAAAACCAATAGTGATTTTATCTTGACGGTTGATTCTAAATACGCCCTTAATGACAATATGCCATCGGATCGTTTTACTCAATGGGATCCAGCCTTACAACGTCCGGCGAGGAACGGTTACTTTAAAAACAATGAATTCGATCCACCCCATCTCGGGGCCACCGATTTAATCGATATCGCCAATCGAAAAATCAAAGTCCCCTTACTCGCAAATACCGGTGAAGTACAGAATGGAGATCACCTCTTGCTTTATTATAAAAAGCATCCATCTAATGTCATTCATCTGATTTGTACCGATGCTATTGAAATTGACAATTGTACCATTTACGGAGGAGTTGGACTGGGGATTTTTGGAATGGGCGCTAGTAATATCCTGATCAAAAACACAGACATTACCCGGCGAGATGGGCTAGACGCCTCCGTAGCTGCCGCTGCCACTCGATTCTGGAATTGCCGGGGACAATTGGAAATTAGAGATTGTAATTTCATAGGCGTCGGTGATGATGGATCAAATGTCCAATCTAAATTTTTGGAATTCCATGTAAAAAACAATGCAACGACCTATACCTTCAAAAACCCACCAGCCTCTGTCGGCCCCTTGCACAATTTCACCTGCATGGATCCACAGGATGGCGACCATTTGGAGCTTTCCAAAGCCAACGATCCTTTTAATATTTTAGCAACCCCAATTGTGGACCATACAGAACGCATCATGGTTGGAAATGTTCCCATGCTTAAGGTCACCTTCAAAAGTGCGCCATCAGGAAATTGGGTCGCGGGGGACAAAGCGATGAATATTGATGCTGTTCCGAGCAATTCTATTTTTAAAAATATATTGGTAAAAAGTAACCGCGGTCGTGGCCTCATTCTGGGCACTCGCAATGTAATGGTCGACAATTGCCGATTTACCTGGATCAGTGGCCCGGGCATCGAGATGACCGCTGATGCTCACCATTTTCACGAAGGGCCAAGTCCTAAAAACATTACGATTAAAAACACGACTATTAGTCAATGCAATTATGGTCATTCCGCAAGAAGAGCCCTGATCTCTGCCTATCTTGAACCGGACTATTTCGGTGATTTCGATGATGATAATTACATTACCAATATTAACATTGACAACCTGGGACTTAGAGGAGATGTCATCAGCCAACAAAAGGGCTACTCCTTTGTCAATACAGATGAATTGAAAATTAGCAATACTCGATATCTGGGAAATATATCCGATCGATTTTTTACGGATCCGGGCGCCAATCAGTTGATGGGCTGCGATGTGGAGGTACATTTAAAAGACCTTCCCAATGCCCCTATTCCCTATGCAGCCCCTTCTGTTTATAGCTTTTTTATGAATATTGAAGCGGAGCATTTTGATAATAATGGTGAAACTATTAGTTATCATGACCGCAGTGAAGGCAATGCTGGTGGTCAACTCAGAACGGGACAGGATGTGGATATAAAACTGTTGAGTTCCTCGCCAAACAATTACTATGTGTATCAGACAGACTGTAAAGAATGGTTGAATTACACCTTCGATGTTCCCACTGCCGGAAACTATCAAGTCCGTTGCAGAGTGGGTTATTTTAATACCAACATTAAATTACACTTAGAAAAGGATGGGCAAATCGTAGGAAATATGATGACCTCAAGTCCTAGACCGGATGGCTGGCGGAATGTCAGTTCTGGCATCGGTGCCAATGCCTACAATGTACCATTAGATGCAGGAGAAAACACGCTTAAATTAGTAATCGATGAAGGTGATTTCCGTTTGGATTGGATCAGAATTTTTTGGCTTTTGGCTCCGACCCCTCCGATTATGCTTCGTCAAGAAAACACCTCACAGCAGGCATTTAGCGTATTCCCTTCTCCGGCAGATGAATGGCTCAACATCAACAATCAAAGTAAGGAAGGAAGGATGGAAATTTTTGCCATAAATGGGAGATTAATGCGCAGTATTCAATTGGGAGAAAATGAATCTCAACAAATCGACATTTCTGCTTGGAGTCCAGGGGTGTATCTCTTGCGCATGCATGGAAATAATCAACGCATCATTGTAGAATAATTAGTTGGATTTTAAATTTGACTAAAAGCCTTTGTTTTAAAACTACACCAGAACTGGATTTTTTTCTACTGCCAGTTCTGGTGTTTTTGTTTTAAAGTAAACCTTCGCTTAATCCCGCAGACAAGAAGCAGGATTCACATTGGCAACGCGGAGCGTCTGGAAGGCCACGGTCAGCCAGGCAATTACCAGTGCAGCGATACCTGCGACTATAAAATACCAAGGTTTAAGTTCGGTGTGAAAGGCGAAACCTTTGAGCCATTGCTGTGTCAGAAAATAACTGAGCGGAAGGGCGATCAAAATGGCGATTAAAACCATTCTGGTAAAATCTTTGGTGAGCAATTGAATGATGCCAAAATTGGAAGAACCTAATATTTTTCGGATACCAATTTCTTTGAGTCGACGCTCTGCGGTAAATGCCGCAAGTCCAAAAAGTCCCATACAAGAAATCAGAATCGCAAAACCTGCGAAGTAACGAGAAAGAATAGAGACCCTTTGTTCGGAGATGTATTGAGCTTGATAATTGGCATCCATAAAAGCATAATCCAAAGAATAGCCTTTATTAAAGCGCTGATACAATTTTTCTACACTGGCAATTACGGCCGCATCTTTTCCTTTTTCGATTTTCACATAAACCTGCATCGCCCCCTTCGGATTATACCTAAATACCAGTGGCTTGACCTCTTCGTAAAGCGATTCAAAATGAAAATCTTTAACCACTCCAATGATCTCTCGATCGCTTCCCCAAAATTCAACCGTCTTCCCTATTGGATCTTCTAATCCCATCACGGCAATGGCTGCTTCGTTGAATATCAAAGTAGAATCATCAGTGCCCCGTTCGGCTGAAAAAGTTCGCCCGGCGGTCATTTCCAAATCCAATAATTCCAGAAAATCATAATCTACGGAAATGTTTTCAAAATCAATGTGTGTCTCTTCTTCTTTTCCTTCCCAATTGATCCCGGAAGTACTGTTGTTGTGTCCCAATAAAAGATGGTCAGAATAAGAAGCATATTTTACATCTTTGTTTTTGCGGAGTTCTGTCAAAAAGGCTTTTGGGTTTCTGGCAATGTCTCCTTCAAAAGGAAAAATTAAGATGTTTTCTTTTTCATAACCTAGGTTTTTATCTTGTACAAAACTAACTTGCTCTTGTACGACCAAAACAGAAACAATTAAAATAATCGACAACATAAATTGAAAGACCACTAGCCCTTTTCTCGCAAAGGCTTCTCCAATCGAACTATTTATTTTTCCTTTTAAAATAGTTGCTGGTTTAAAGCCAGATAAATATAAGGCAGGATAACTCCCCGCTAATATGCCTGCAAAAAAAGTGATCCCAATAAATAACAGAATCAACTGTGGATCGAACCCAAAAACCAGGTCTTTTCCTGTGATCAAATTAAACTGTGGCAAAACTAAACGCACTGCAGCCACAGCCACCAACAAGGAACACAAACTGATCAAAATAGATTCCCATAAGTACTGAGCAATCAAGGAGCCGCGGCTTGCGCCGATCGCTTTTTTTACTCCAATTTCCTTTAGCCTTCTAGTCGCTTTTGCAGTAGATAAATTCATGAAATTGATACAGGCAATAAACAGGATAAACAAGGCAATGATTGAAAACAAATAGACATAATCAATTCGTCCTCCTACCACCTGTCCATTCTCAAAACGACTATACAAATAGCCTTTAGAATAGGGTTGGATAAGTAAGCTGGTAATCGATGCTTCGTCTTTTTCTTTAATGAAATTTTTGGTATTCGCTGCAAAATCTTTTTCATCCACTCCATCTGCTAATACGATAAAAACATTCGGAAAAAAATTACCCCAAGTGGATTCTCTAACTTCATGGATCAGTTCCAATATACCATCGAATGCGGCGACATAATCTGCCTGAAAAGAAGAATTGGCCGGAGGGTTTTCATAGATCCCGGTTATTTGCATCTCCACAGAGAATCGGAGCGCCCCCCAGCTTATAGATTCCCCTACAACGTCTTCTGTGGTATTAAAAATTTTGAGTGCCAATCGCTCTGAAATAACGATCGAATTTTTAGTCTTTAAAACTTCGGCCTTATCGCCCTGAATCAATGGAAAAGAAAATACTTGAAAGTAATCTTTATCTGCAAATTGCCCTGTTGCTTTAGTGACTTTCCCTGGAATAGAAAGGGTACTATTGTCTTCAAAGGTACCAGGAGGAGAAACTGCAACGGCATATTTTACGGCGGGCAATTCTTCAGCCATTGTTCGGGCAAGATAATCCGGATTGCTGCCATTCGTATTGATTCCAGTAGACGTTGCCTGATTGGAAAAAACCTGAAACAAACGATCTTCATTACTATGAAACTTATCAAAATTCACTTCATCGCGCACCCACATCAAGATCAAAAAAGCACAAGCCAATCCGGTAGATAAACCAATGAGATTGATCAGAAAAGAACTTTTATAGCGTTTGAAATTTCGGAAAGCCAATAGCATATTGTGTCGGAACATAAACATCGGATTTAGTTGCGTCCAATTCATTTTGCGAACCGCAAAAGGACGCAGGTAATTAAATACTTGATACCAATAGTTCACTTTCGCCTGCCAGGGCGTTCTATGGCCGAGCTGCGCGGCGAATTGTTCTTCCAAATCACCAAGCACCTCTTCGACCAAATCATCTTTTAAAAACCAGAGCAGGAAGGTTTCCGCCCATTTGGGCGGAGCGTTTTCGGTTTGATCTTTGTTATCCAAGGCTCCATTTATTTGAGGCGAAAGCGGGATATTGACTCCACAAGGAGACTCTTAAATCTCGCGAGTTTTCTAAGGCTTTTTTGCCAATCGCCGTGATGTAATAAATGCGTTTTCGTCGGCCGCCTCTGGTTGCAGAAGGTTCTCCCATTTCGGATTTCAGGAAGCCCTTCTCTCCCATCCTATTCAAAGTAGAATGGACCGCGCCAATGGACACCGATCGACTGGTTTGTTTTTCAAACTCTTCTGCAATGCGAAAGGCATAAGCATCTTCTTCGAGAATACCGACCAGAAGCAATAACAATTCTTCAAATTCGCCTAAACGTGAACTTTTCATAAGGGTAGTAATAGCTATTAGTTACTAATTTGTAGATCAAATCTATGGATAAAATTTGATTTATTCTACATTTTAGTAACTAATGGATGGAAATAATGGACGACGGGGTCTTTTTTTGGGATAAAAGGGAAGGAAATTCTGGAAATCAATATCGAATTAGGGTTGTTCAGAAAAAGAAAAGCGGCGGTTTCATTCTGGGTAGGAATATTGAATATCGAATCGCCAATTTTGAATAATGATTTTTACGAAAAATCGCGAATTCGTGTAGAAGTATTGGTTCACCGATGATTAATTAAACTAAACCATTGCATTGACCGCCCCAATCGATATTTGGCTAATGAATATTAAATATTTCCTTTTCTATTTTTTTCTGAACACTCCTAATTGGCTATTTAACATTTCCTCCTTTACTTTGGGAACATTTCTACTTTGAGCACAAGAATGACTTAACTATTTTTCCTGCTGTTGAATTATCTTTTTTATAATCACGACTTGACCTAGGTGGTAATGTAGGTGTTCGATAATTCCAGTGATATTTCGGAAATAATTCCCATATTTTTCATCGACAAAATGCGACCAAATTTTTTCTTCCGGCATCACTTCCACCAGGCTGGCGAAGGCTTCTACGTCGACCCAAATTTTGTCTAGCATCTTTTCCCAATCTTCTGCGGACTCAATGGGCGGATGTTTAAAACTGAATTTGTCTTTGGTTTCTAGAGGACCGCCTTGGAAGACTTTTAGGACGCCGTCGACGTAGTAGGTCATGTGGTAGACGAGGGTGGCGATGGTATTGAGGTCGTGGATTTGAGTGGTGGCTTGTTGCCAGGTGACGGAGGCCAATTGGTCTTTTAAGTTGGAGGTAGACCAGTTTCCTCCGAAATAGACGTCTCTTAAGTGTTTGGCTAGATGGGTGGGGAGCTTCATTTTTATTTTAATTCTTTTTATTGAAATTTATTAATCAATTCTTTTTCCAAATCATCCGGCAAACCTACGCTAACAGGACGCCAGTCTCCTTTTTCAAAATGAGTAATTAAGTCTTCCAGAGATTTTCTAAATGGTAGGAATTCGATTCCAGTTGCTCTTTTTATTTTTTGACTATTGACCTTCCAATTTCGTATAAAAGCCAAAGGCAAGCCCCTCTTTTCGGCTCTTAGTTTTTGATAATCCAAAGGAAAGAATTTGCAAGGACTATTCAATATTTCTTTCATCCAATCGAGCATGGTACCAAAACGAATGGGGTCATGTGTGCCACAATTATAGGCACCATTGGGTAATTTATCAGCTAAGGCAGCGAGCAAAATTTGGACTAAATCCTCTGCATAAGTGAGCGTCAAGGTATCTTGACCTTGATTGGGAAGGATGATCTCCTGCCCCATTTTCACCTTTCTCAACCAATAATAAAAACGATCGGTAGGATCATATTTTCCATAAATAATCGAAGGCCTCAGGATGATGCTATTTAGCCAATCGGCTTTGTCCAAAACGGCTTCGCAGGCCACTTTTTTTTGACCGTAGGTGCGCATACTTTTATCTATTGCTTCCGCTGCACTACAGGTCAACTTGGGAAAATCTTCGGCAATGGGCGTTCCTGCTTCATAGCCTTCCATATCATAAACGGAGATGGTGGAAATGTAAATGTATTTTTTGACAGAGTCTTGGAGTTGATCCAACGTTTTTTGCAGGGAATGTGGAAAATAGGAAGAGAAGTCGATGACGTAATCCCATGCATGGATGTTTATCTTTTCGATGTCCTCGCTTTCGCGGTCGCCTATAATTCGGGAGACTTCTGGAAATAAATGGGAATTGGTTTTTCCTCGATTAAAGAGGTAGACTTCTTTGGTTTTGTCCTTTCTCAAAACATCTACCAATTGTCTGCCGACAAATTCAGTACCACCGAGGATGAGTATTTTTTCTTTCATAAGGTTGATTGCTTAGGCTCGCTAATTTATGGAAATAAATAGGAATTTATTGTGAAAAAATTGTTTTTAATCCAATAATGGAAAACAAAAAAAAATGTGAATTTTGTAATTTAAAACTGGATTAATTTTGTAATTTGCTCTTAGAAATAATGGAAAGTGATTTCCTCATTGTTTACCCCAAAATTTAACGTTCAAATGACTACTCCCATAAGTACGCCCGTAGACACTGTAGCAGATCGTGTCAAACTCCCTCTGACCTTCGATGTCGCTAAACTACGAGCGGAACTCCAAACGCTAGAGCTCAAAGATTTTATTTACTATAAAGCCCTCCCCTTGCGAGCGCCTGCGCATATGGTAGATCCCAGCATCCCCTTCCCTCCGCCAGCCGATGATTTTGCCGATGGCTCCTGGACAGAATGGCTGGATACGCCGGAACTAAAATCTTCGCCTTATCTACTCAGCGTGGTCGATACTTTTCGAAAACATACCAAGGTGACTTTGGTGCGCTTGCTTCGCTTGGCGCCGGGTGCGGTGGTGAAGGAACATACCGACCCTACGCTTGGTTTGCAAATTCACAAGTCTGTAATCCGCTTGACGATTCCGATTATCTCGGAGCCTAATGTGGAATTTTTCTTGAATGGCACGACAGTGGCGATGAGTCCTGGTGAGTGTTGGTATTTGCGATTGACCGATCCGCATAAGGTAAATAATCCTGGGCCTACGGAGCGGATTAATTTGACGATTGATATGATTCCGAATGAGTGGGTGAAGCGTTTGATTTTGGATGTGGAGAATGGGTAGGGATCTGATGGTGAGCACTAGGTTGAAAGAAGAGATTTATTTTTGATGGTGTTCGAGTTTAGCTTAGGACTTACTGGAGGTTTATACTTGCTGGTACCTGGGTTAACATAGGGCCTATCGGGAAGGTAGACCCTATGTGTTGTGATTTCCAGAGATTTATTTTTGATGGCAGCTGGGTTAACATAAGGCCTATCTGGAAGGTAGATCCTATGTGTTCAACTTAGTGCCTACCTTCCAGATAGACTCTACGTTTAACTCGAATAAAATCAACTAAAAGCCTTTTCTTCTCAACTCAGATCTTTCCTTAACGAGTTTAACTTAGGACTTACTGGAGAGATATAATTGATGGTACCTGGGTTAACATAGGGCCTATCGGGAAGGTAGACCCTATGGTTTGTGATTTCCTAATTCGAGTTGCGACTTAGATTCTCCTACCAAGAAACTCTGCTTATTCTTCAATCAAAGATTTTATAAAATCTAAATTCCCCTTTACGATTTCCGTGTTGGGATGATCGGTTCCCAGGGATTTGGAGAACGCTTGATAGGCTTTTTCTAAAAGTTTTAGGGCGCCGGAAAAATCCTTTAGGTCAATTAGTACTAGTGCTAAATTGGAATAGCTGACGGCGGTGGTTGGGTGATCTTCTCCGAAGTTTCTTTCGTTGGATTGGGTGGCTTTTTCTAGCAATATTTTGGCACCTGCAAAATCGCCGAGGTCTTTAAGGACGGTGGCTAAATTAGAATAGGTCACGGCAGTGTTGGAGTGAGCTTCGCCGAAATTTTTCTTATCGGAGGCTAAGGTTTTTTCTAATAACGTTTTAGCCCCTTGAAAATCCCCTAAATCTTGTAAGACTAGTGCCAAATTCGAATAGCGAATGGCAGTGGTCGGATGCGACTCTCCAAAGTTCTTTTCATCGGAAAGGATTGCTTTTTCTAATAATTCTTTGGCACCTTTATAGTCGTCGAGATCCTGAAGTACTGTGGCTAAATTGGAATAGCGGACGGCGGTAGTTGGATGGTCTTCTCCTAGATTTTTCTCGGTGACTTCTACGGCTTTCTCTAATAAATCTCTGGCCCCTTCATAATCCCCCAAGTCTTGTAAAACTAAGGCTAAGTTGGAATAACTTAAGGCCGTAGTCGTATGGTCTTCTCCGAAGTTTTGGATGTCCAGTTTCAAGGCTCTTTTCAATAAGCTTTCGGCAGCTTGAAATTCACCAAGGTCTTGGAGGACGGTCGCCAAATTAGAATAACTCAGGGCGGTACTTGGATGATCTTCTCCAAAATTTTTCTGGGTAGAAATCATGGCTTGTTCCAGCAAATCTCTGGCGCCTTCGTAATCGTCTAAATCTTGGAGAACCATTGCGAGATTGGTGTAAACATTGGTTGTCGCCGGATCATCTTCGCCAAAATTTTGTTCCAAAGCGATTTTTGCTTTTTCTAATAATTCTTTGGCGGCGGTATAATCACCGAGCTTTTGCAAAACGGTCGCTAAGTTGGAATAGCTAACGGCCGTCGTTGGATGGAATTCTCCAAAGTTTTTCTCGGCATAGATC
>CALLVY010000229.1 GCA_938015925.1 uncultured Saprospiraceae bacterium | reverse complement strand
CAGTAGCTAAAAAAGCGGCTCCTAAGAAAAAGGCAGTAGCTAAGAAAAAAGCAGCTCCTAAGAAAAAGGCAGTAGCTAAAAAAGCAGCTCCTAAGAAAAGAGCAGCAGCTAAAAAAGCGGCTCCTAAGAAAAAGGCAGTAGCTAAAAAAGCAGCTCCTAAAAAGAGAGCAACTGCTAAGAAGAAAAAATAATTCTTCGAAGTCAGTTATGAATTTGAAAATTGAAATTATTAAAGCCGGTCATTTGACCGGCTTTTTTATTGGAGGAAAGGGTATTTTATATCTGTAAGATACAATCCTTGTGGAGGGACACTATAACTTCTAGTCAGGCGACTTTGTTCCTTAAGTGCTTTATCAACTTCTGCTATCTTTATTTTTCCAGTACCTACATTTAGACACATTCCGACAATGAGGCGGACCATCCCGCGCAAAAATCTATTGGCGGTAATATGAAAAATCAATTTGTTCTGCTTGCTATCAATCTCCCATTCTGCTCTTCGCAGATCGCAGATCATGGTTTTAGCATCAGAGTTGCTTTTGCAAAAAGGGAAAAAGGCTTCATAGGATAATAACAGGGCGGCAGCCTCTTGTAAGAGGTCGAGGTCCAAGAGATTGGATTGTGGTAAAATAAAAGCGAGTTCGTTTGAAAAAGGATTCTTTTTGAGTTCCAGGTGGTATTCATAGCTTCGCGCTGTCGCTCCGAAACGGGCATGCGCATCTGGGGCAACCGGAATCAAAGATCTAATGGCGATATCTGAACCCACCACTTTATTGAGTCTACCCAAAAAGAGAGCATCTAGATCTTCTTCCCAATCTAAGTGTAAAAAAAAGCGACGAGCATGTACCCCTGCATCCGTTCGGCCACAGCCGACCACGTCTATTTTTTGACGGAGTATCGTAAAAAGTGCTTTTTCGATCGTGGATTGAACTGTTTTTTGTCTGGGTTGATTTTGCCAACCAGCAAAACGAGTTCCTTTATAGGCTAATTCTGCAAAATATCTGGGCATTCCAGTAGGTTTTAGGTTGGCAAAGCTAAAGTTTATCTAAAGAAAGTGGGACAATTCCAGCGCAATAATTCTGGCGGTAGAAAATGCTCAGGGCAAGGCATTAAAAAACCCCATTGAGTTTGGTGGCACAATGGGGTCTTTGGAATAGAATAAAACTTATCCAATCACAGCAGCATCACCGGCCTGGCTACCGGCCATCAAAGCACCACCCGCCATTGCGATATTTTTTAAAATATTTCCCATCTCCATTGGATTATCCGCCATCCCTTGCGCATGTGGAATGATAAATAGCAATAGCATCACAGCCAATAAGGTGGAAGCCAGCTTGTCGTATTTGCGGATCATAATCGCCACACCCGCAGCGATTAAAGCGACACCGGTAAAATAAACCATACCGACCCCTCCTGGTGCCATAGCAGCCATATCATTGGCGGCCATAAAATGCATGAGGCCAAAAATGACCATTGGAATGGCGTAAAGAAATCGTCCTGCGTTTAGAATTGAATTCATAATAGAGTTTTTTTTGGTAATTTTAAACTATATTTAATGTATAGACATCAAATATAGTTTAAAATTTTACATTGCAAAAATATTAATTGTCAATATTTTATATTTCAATAAATAGAAAACACCAAAGAAAACATCTCGCCTACTTAGGGTATCCTATAGACCTTCATTAAAAACTGAAATTTCCTCCGCCCAGACAAAAGCAATCTCTATTCTTCTTATTATCACTTTAAAGCAAACAGGAGAAGTAAAAGAGGAGATTTCGATTTATCCGCCTCCTGATAAAGCTTGATACCAATTGGAACACAACAATCAAAATGGACCGCTGAGTTACCAAGTTTCCCCCCCCTTGATCAAAATTACAGGAAGGCCAATGGGACAATCAGAAAAGAGCTTTTGTTCTTGATTTGAGCGGAGGCGAAAACGGCCTATACTTCGTCTTCATTCGCGATGGAGAAGCAATTGCCGTCTTTGGTCGATTGATCTAATAATAGCCCGCAAAGGCGCTTAAAAAGCTCAGGTAGAGTATTCCATCTGCCCTTTTTTTATGCCGATTTTTTAAAAGAAGCAATCGCTACAAAACCCCTCCAAAAGCCCATTACAATTCAAACCACAATAACAACAATTCAATAAAGCAATTCAACGCTTTGCCTAAACATCAAAGAAGCTTCCTCAAAAAAACACCAAATTGTGTTCCTATCAACGATAAAAAACGATATGAACTACAAACTTACTCTGCTCTTCCTTTTTGGCCTCCTTCAATTCCAGGGCATCGCTCAAGAAAACACTCCACTCGATCAATACATCTCCGAAGCATTAGAGAGCAACATCAGTTTGCAACAGAAAGAACTGTCTTTCGAGAAAAGTCTGGCGGTACTAAAAGAAGCAAAAGCAAATTTTTTACCCAGCTTATCTTTCGAAGCTCGCTTCTCGGTAGCTAATGGCGGTCGAACCATAGATTTTCCAGTTGGCGATTTGATGAATCCCGTTTATCAAAATCTAAATCTGATCAACCAGCGCAGTCAGCAATCCCAAGCAGATTACCCAACACTCCCCGCCTACCCTAATATTGAAAATGAAGAAATCAATTTCTTACGCCCTACCGAACACGATACTAAACTGCGATTGGTTTTTCCGGTTTATAATGCCGCCATTTTACAGAATCAGCGCATTCGGGAAAATATGGTGGAAGTAGAAAAAGTATCCGTTCATACCTATAAAAAGGAATTGACCAAAGAAGTCAAAGTCGCTTATTTTAATTTTCAAAAAGCCCAACAAGCCATTTTGCTTTTTGAAAAAACACTGGAACTCGTCGAAGAAAACCTACGGACTACACAGAGTCTTCATCGCAATCATAAAATCACTAAAGATGCGGTTTACAGTGCGGAAACAGATTTACAAGAAGTTCGCCAGCAAATGACCAAAGCCCAACAGGATCAAGCATTGGCAAAAGCCTATTTTAATTTTTTACTCAATCGAAATTATGAAGATGAAATTGAAACCAGTGCTTTGTCGGATCAGCCGGTAGTACTTCCGGAACTGGAAAACTTTCGCCAGCGTGCCATTCAGCAAAGAGGAGAAATCACTCAATTCAACCACTACCTCGCCATCTCTGACAATCAAATTGATTTAAACAAAGGAAGCAATCGTCCTAGCTTAAATCTCGTTGGTGATTATGGCTTTCAGGGTACCACTTATTCTTTTGGTCGAGACGATGATTATGCAATGGGATCTTTGGTGCTCAGTTGGAATCTTTTTAACCGAAGTAATAAAGCAAAAACACAGCAAGCAGAAATCAATAAAAGAGAAATTCTCAATCAAAAAAGCGAAGCACAACAGCAAATTAGTTTGCAAGTCATCAATGCCTGGTACCAAACCCAAACTGCTTTTCAGCAAATAGAGCTCAGTGATTCAGCCATCAAAAGTACCCAAAGTGCTTATCAACTGGTAGAAAAAAAATACCGCCAAGGCCAGGCCAACCTTATCGAACTTACCAATGCCCGCACCCAACTCACCAATGCTCAACTCAAAAAAATCATTGCTCAATTTGATTTACAAATCAAACAAGCAGAATTGGAATATGCGGGTGGGATCTAAGCAAAGACCTGGGGCGCAGCTTGAAGCGGCTTCCTGGGTCACCCATAACTTATTCCTTCTAAAGGAAATTAAAAAGTAGTGTGCTTCCTAAGTTAATGACATTCCGCTTGAAGCTACACCCCAGGTTGAATACTTAATTCTTATCCAATTTTCTGGAATAAATATGTTTTCAAACTTCCTCTGAAGTACAAACCAAAAAAAATGAAAAAGATAATATTTCTACTCCTACCAGTATTCGTCATTGCTATTTTACTCAGTTCCAAAACTTTGTTGGCAGACAAGGAAGTGGATAAAAAAGTAAACCTCCCTAAAAAAGTAGTCTTGCAAAATGCAGAGGCGGTCGATTTCCAGGAAGAGATTTTTGCAGTCGGCCAATTGGCATCTAGTGAAGAAGTAAAACTCAGTTTTAAAACGGGAGGAATCATCAAAAAGGTCTATGTCCGCGAGGGACAAAAAGTTCGCAAGGGACAATTATTAGCAGAGTTGCAATTAGACGAAATCAATGCCCAGGTTCAGCAAAGTGTATTAGGGGTACAACAATCAGAAATCAATATCAAAAACGCCCAACTCCTACTCAACAAAGCCGAACGTGACTTTCGCAATGTCACTGGTCTTTACCAAGACAGTGTTGCGACACTCGAACAATTAGAAGATGCAGAACTCCAACTCAATAATGCCAAGAATCAGTTGCAAGCAGCAGAAACGGGTTTGAGTTTTAGTCAAAAAAATTCAGACATCGCTCAGTTCAATCAAAATCATTCGCGCATCATCGCTCCAGCAAATGGCGACATTCTCATGCGCCTATCCGAAGCCAATGAAATCGTAGGGCCCGGTCAGCCTTTATTCCTTTTTGGTTCTAAGGCAAAAGCACAAGTTATTCGGGTCAATGTACCCGACAAGGAAATCATCCACATCGAATTAGGTGCCAAGGCCAGAATAGCATTCGATGCCTATCCCGATTTTGCCTTCCAGGGAGAAGTCAGAGCGATGGCCAATATGGCCGATCCATACACCGGCACTTTTGAAGTAGAAGTGGAGGTGGATGCCGCAGGTAAAAAACTATTATCAGGGTTTATCGGACAGGTACACATCAATGCCAGTCAGAAGCAAGCATTGATTCGAATCCCCATTGATGCTTTGGTGGGTGCCAATAAACACAAGGGCTATGTTTTTACCGTAAAGAATGATACTGCGATCAAAACTGCCGTCGACATTTATCGCATCGAAGGAACAAATCTTTTGCTCAAAAATGGATTAGAAAAAGGCAGTGCGGTGGTGGTCAAAGGAGCGGGGTATTTGGAAGATAAAACCTTGGTTAGCATCCAGTGATAAATGCTATGCGGCTTTCGAATACCGAAGACCACAAACCGCTCCAATCCAAATTCAATTTCAATCTTAAGTCCATTAGCAATGAATATTCCTAAGTTTTCAATCGACAATTTTCAATTTACCATTACCGCCTTTGTGTTTTTGATTTTCATGGGCATCAGTTCTTTTTTGACCATGCCTCAATCAGAAGATCCAGTCATGGATATTCCGGGAGTTACGGTGATCGCGATTTATCCGGGGGCTTCGCCTCAAGACATCGAGAGTTCGGTGGCGGAGCCGATCGAGAATGCTATTAATGAAATGGATGACGTAAAGGAGATCGTTACCACGATCAATGATGGGCTCGTTTTTATGCTCGTTGATTTCACCTATGGCGTTGATCCAGATGATAAATTTGAAGAAGCACAAGCCAAAATCAGAGGACTGCAAGCAGATCTTCCTAAAGACCTTTATCGAATAGATGTAGAAAAACAAACAACTTCTACTGTTGCGATTTATCAAATGGCTTTGGTTTCCAATACGGCTAGTTATGCCCAATTAGAATCTGAAGCCAAGCGCATTCAAAAAGTAGTGGAAAAAGTGGACGGCGTGCGAAAATTAAAAATCGAAGCCTTTCCCGACCAGGAAGTCCGCATTGCCTTGAACCCCGTCAAGATGAAACAGATGAATGTTTCCATCGACGATATCGAACAAGCTTTCCAAAGCAATAATGCCAATATCCCCGGTGGCGCCATCAAGATTTCTCAAAAATTATTCAACATCAAAACCTCCGGTGCCTATTCCAATTTGGATCAAATAAAAAACACCGTAGTCGGCTCTCATCAAGGAACGATTATTTATCTCAAAAACATCGCCTCCGTTTTTATGGATTATCAAGATGAGCGCTGGTTGGCGCGTTACAATGGCGATCGCTCTTTGGTACTTACCGTGCAGCAGAAAGAAGGTTTTAATATTTTTGATGTCGCCAATCCCATCAAAGAGAAATTAAATGCATTACAACTGGCCAATGACATTCAGATCGAATATGTATTCGATCAGGCTGCAGGTGTGGAAGAGCGCGTCAGTGGTTTTAGTAATAATTTATTACAGGGAATTTTACTGGTTGGTTTGATCATTCTATTGGTCTTAGGATTTCGTTCGGCTAGTTTAGTAATGATCGCCATTCCAACTTCCATCATCATTGGTCTTTGGTTTGTCAATTATTTTCAGTTGGGATTACAGCAAATGTCTATTGCCGGATTGGTAGTCGCACTTGGTTTATTGGTAGACAATTCTATTGCCATCATTGAAAACATAGAACGTTTTTTAGCGCAGGGACTTTCTCCCCGCGAAGCAGCGATCAAAGGTACCAATCAATTGGTCGCGCCGCTACTAAGTGCCACCCTTACAACCGTCCTGGCTTTTGTCCCCATCATCATGATGCCGGAGACTGTTGGTGATTTCATCAAAGCTTTGCCCGTCACGGTGATTGCAACACTAGCCGCTTCTTTTATCACTGCGATTACTCTCACCCCTTTTATTGCCAGCAAAATACTAAAAGCCAAACCTGCCAATGCGGACAACACGCCCAATTTTGGTTTAAGCCTTTTACAAAAATTCGTACAAGGTCCCTACCGCTCTACTTTACAATGGGCGACCAAAAGAAAAGGCCTGACGATTGGATTTGCCGCAGCGAGCTTTGTAGGTTCTCTACTTTTATTTCCCTACGTCGGCGTCAGTTTTTTCCCAAAAGCAGAGAAACCACAATTTAGAATCACGATCAATTTGCCCAACGACAGCAACCTTGATGCAACGGATGAAGTCGTACGTTATGTAGAAGGTGTTTTAGCAGAAAAAGACGCGGTCGATTATTATGCCTCCAATATTGGGCATGGAAATCCCCGCATTTATTATAATATTTTCCCAAAAAATTATGTCAGCAACTATGGAGAACTATTGGTAATCCTTAAAGAATATGATGTCGATGCGTTCTACGATTTATTGGAAGAACTCCGGTTAGAATTTGCGGCCTATCCCAATGCTCGAATTGATGTACGAGAGTTTGCACAAGGGCCTCCAAGCGAAGCGCCGATTGCCATCAAAATCTATGGCAATGATCTCGACAAATTACAAAGCTATTCTCGGCAAGTAGAATCCTTGGCACTAGATCATCCCGGAGCGATCAATGTCGCCAATTCTCTGGCCTCCAATCGCACCGATATATTCTTCAATATCAATCGCGACAAAGCAATGATCTATGGCGTCCCCGTACATGTGGTCGACAAAACCATTCGCAGTTATGTCAATGGCCATACGATTGGAAAATTGCGCAACAAGGATGCAGAGGAATACAATGTGGTGATGCGTTATGATTTTGAGAAAGAGTTTAAGTTGGAAGATTTTGACAAAATCAATGTTCGTTCTTTAGCGAATCAGACGATTCCTTTAAAGCAATTGGCCAGTATGGAATTTGCTCCGGCGCCCACTCAGATTGGGCACCTCAATACCGATCGGGTCGCTAGTGTATTGGGAGACGTGGCCAATAATTTCACCTTAGACGAGGTCGTGAATGACCTTTCGGCAAAGTTAGATCAATTGGATTGGGAAGAAGGTTATAGTTATGAATTTAAGGGAGAGCTCGAAGAGCGGGAGGAATCTTTTGGCGGCTTGGGCGTCGCTTCGCTAATGGCTTTGATTTTGATCTTAGGCGTTTTGATTATTCAGTTTAGATCCTTTACGCAGCCGCTAATTATTTTTTCTGCCTTGCCCTTGGCAGTCATTGGTTCTATTCTGACTTTGTATATCGTTGGGGTTTCTTTTTCTTTTACGGCCTTTATTGGTCTGATAAGTTTGATTGGGATTGCGATCAATAATTCTATTGTCTTGGTGGATTTTGCCAATCGGATGCGGGAGGAAGGCAAGTCTTCTTTGGAGGCGGCGCAGCTCGCAGGAGAAGTTCGTTTTATTCCGATTGTGATGACGACCTTGACGACTATTTTGGGTTTATTGCCGCTCACTTTGGCCGGTGGTTCGATGTGGGCTCCGATGGGCTGGACGATCATTGGCGGGCTTTTGACTTCTACTTTCTTTGTGCTTTTATTGGTTCCTATTTTGTATCAGATGTTTACACCAAAGGAGGTGGTTTAAAAAAGAAATTCTTTGAATATAAAAAAGAAGGATTAAAGATTTTGACATTCCGTCATTCCTCTTTAATCCTTCTCTTTCTAGTGGGTCTATTGACAGAACGTGAACTAGGCTACGATAAGAACCAATCCAACAATTCCAACAAATAAAGCTACTCCAACAATCCCCAATATCAAACCTGCGGTAGCCAAACCATTCCCTTTCAATTCTGGTCTTCTACGGATTCTCCTAATCGCAGTCGCACTAAAAACAATCCCCAGAATCGCAAAAATCAAACTAATCCCAAAACAGATCCCAAGAATTCCAGTTACCAATCCAGCAATGGCCATACCATCCGTTCTGGCATCATCGTATTGTTCTCTCTTGCTGGCTTTCTTTGCTTTTTTAGCTTTTCGTTTTACCCAGGATACGGCCATTTTTTCTTTCCAGGTAAGTTTCCGATTCATTTTTTCTGCCAGTTGTTTTTTATCCAAATCAATAATATCTTCCCCTGGTAAATCGAAAACAGAACTCGTGGAAGAAAGTGCTTTGGAAGTACCAACGATAGCTTGTGAATTGGTTTGATTGGCCAATAAAAATACGAACAATAAAAGGGTCTTGGTAAAAAGGAAGTTAATCTTCATAATGGTGTTAAGGTTTTAGTTGTTTAAAAAAATATTTCTAAACGCTTTACATTTTTTATGTTCGAAGAAATCTTAAAAAAAAGCTTGCTGTTTTCTTCTTACATCGACAAACTAGAAAAGAAATTTGTTTCACAGTCTTAAAAAATCGTTAAACCCTCTTAAACGAATTCGAATTGGATTAGAATTAACTTTTACTTGACACCTTTTTTGATTTCTATAACTTTTTTTTAGCTGAATACTAAAAAGAATCGTAAAAAAAATAGGAATCAGTTTTCACCAATTCCTATTTTTCTTTAAAATTTTAACCGCACTAAAATGCTCAATCCAAGATCTTCACAAAGCGAGACACCACCGCACGCTCCTTATCCACTCCAACTTTTACGATAAAGACGCCCGCCATAAAATCAGCAATATCCAAAGGCAATTGATTACTGCCCTTATACAAACTGATTGGTTGACGCCATACTCTTTTCCCAAAAGCATCAAAAACTTCTACCACCGTATTTTTATCTCCAGGACTATAAATCGACAAGGTCACTTCTCGATCTGCTGGATTCGGATAGATTTTACCTAAAGCTAAGGTGGTGACTTTATCTCCATGCGGAACATTAGGTTTTTCTCCAGGATTTTCAAAGACAATACTTTCACCAATATTCGTTGATCCGTGCTCAACGATTACATCTAGCGCACAAGTATCTCTTAAAATCGTTGTTCCACATTCCAGCATGCTTTCAAAGACAATAGTATACCCACCTAAAGACACAAAGGTACCTAGTGGAGGTCCATCAAGTACTCTAAAACTTATTTCTCCTCCAACCGGACATTCAAAACTAACATCAGGTTCTGGGTAAAAAATATTGGTTCCGGTTTCAGGAAATGGGACTTCAATAAAAAACGTTGATCCACAATCAGCAGTCAGACTAACTGGTCCACTCTGAACAGGCTCTACCGTCACATTAAAAGAACAAATTTCTGTAATAAAGTCTGTTCCACAAAAAGCAATCACTTCATAAATATTGGTCGTCGTTCCTACCGGAAAAAAAGCACCACTTGGAATCCCACTAATCAAGGCCATTCCGGTATCATCACAATTGGTAAAAATCTGAACTTCGTCAAAAGTTACCGTTGCTCCTCCCAATAAAGGTTCTGCATCAACAATAATATTATCCGGACAAACAATCGACAAGAACGGCGGAGCCGAACCAGCACAAGGCACTTCCATAATAAATTGCTTCTGCACCCATTTATTCACTAAGGTCCAACTGCCATCCCAGAAATTAAGTACCCCAAAATTATTATCCACAGAGTTTCCTCCATCGTGATTATTGAAGGCAACAGCATCGCCGCTATCCCAGGCCAATGTTCCTTCGGAAGCTTCATCACTCAATCCGATGTGAACGATATTTAAATTCAATTGATTCTGTAGAAAATCATTTTCTCCCTGATCGTCAATAGACGCTAGATAAGCGCCATTGGCCATGGCAATAGATTGGGCGACTGCATGGGTTTGAATGTCTTGGGACAAAAAGTATTTGTGGCCATTGTATTCGCCCCAGTAGGTGAAGCCCGGAATATCTTCCGAACAATTGACATCGATTTCCTCTATGTTGATCTCAAAACTACAGGTTTCAATTAGCTGATCATTTCCACAAGTCAGGGTGATTTCGAATTCGATCCTAACCGTTCCTAAAGCGACGAAATCTCCACTTGTGGGGCCATTGCTTTGGCTAATGGCAATCGTTCCGCAATTGCTACTCGCAGTTGGTAATTCAAAGTCTATTTCTGCTCCTGTTTCTCCTGGCGCTACGCTGATATTGATGTCCGTTGGGCAATTGACCGTCAAGGAAGGAGTCGTTGGACCACAGGCAATTTCCATAATAAAACGCTTGTGCACCCATTGATTGACTAAGCTCCAACTGCCATCCCAAAAATTCATCACGCCGTAGTCATTGTCTTCGGAGTTGGCGCCATCGTGTTTGTCAAAATTCAGCGCTTCGCCACTGTCCCATTCGTAGTTGCCTTCAGTACCAGCATCGTGGAAACCAATGTGAACGATCTGAGTTCCCAATTGACTTTGTAGAAAAATATTTTCGACTTCGCTATTGATAGCAGCCAAATATCCGCCATTATTTTCGGCGATTGCCGCAGCATCTTCCCAGGAGCGAATCTCATTGGATAAAAAATATTTGTGATTATCGGATTCGCCGAGATAACTAAAACCGTCTATGTCTTCTTCGCAATCTGGCGGCAATACACCTGAATCATTTTCCCACCAAATACCACCTTCAATGGAAGTCGTAAAAATATCAGTATCTCCATCATTGTCAAAATCATCACCAGCGATGAAATCAGAAAAGTCTTCTACTATTTCGTGCATGGTAAAATCATTATTGCCAATGTATTCCCACCAGACGGTCGTTGGCTGTGCGGTCAGTAAGTCCAAGTCGCCATCGCCATCTACATCTGCGGAACTAATGTGAGCTACGGGAGTAGTAGAAATAACTCTTTCGGTAAAATTACTATTCCCATTATTTTCCCACCAACTAAAAAAATTGGTCAAAATATCCATGTCTCCATCATTATCCACATCCAACACATATGGGGTAATTCCGATAAAAGCATTGAGAGCGGTTCGCAAATTATGGCGAACAAAATTGCCATTGCCTACATTCTCCTGCCAGTCGATGCGCAATTGAGAATCGAAGTTAAAAGTATTCTCTATCCGACTCGTAGTCACCAAATCAATATCGCCATCGCCATCTATGTCTTCTGGATAAACATTGCGGCCACCATCTACGGAATGTTCTACAAAATTGGCCCCTCGGTTTTCCCACCAGACCACAGAACCTACGTAAATGGTAAAAGAGCCAATGAGATTTTGAGAGCGGCTAGCTGTGACAATATCTAGGTCTCCATCGCCATCCATATCGGCAGCATGAAGATCTCGCAATTCACCATCCAAAAATCCACCGATGATGGATCCAACATAATGACTGGTAAAAGTACCCGTACCATCATTTTCCAACCAAACAATTTCTTCTGGAAAGTTGCCCCCCATGCCCATCAGGTCAATATCGCCATCGCCATCGAGGTCGCCGTAATCGAAAATCTTTTCTGCGTTTAAGGGGTTTTCGGTAAAATTATTATTTCCATCATTCCTTAGCCAATATTGCTCAGACACAATATCCTTGAAGCCATCGCCATTTAAGTCTACTGGAAAAAAGGTTTGACCGCCAAAAGGGTCGATTGTTTGAGGAATAAAATTTACCTGAGCAGATAAATTAATAACACTAAAAATTGCTAAAACAAATAGCATCGGGGTAGTTCTCATTGTATATTGGTTTACTTAAAAAATACTTTCTGAGGTGTATGGTTATTGTATTTTCAAGTAAATAATCACGTTCTTTGACAAATCCCGTGGTCAACCCAAAATCATAGTACAGTTAGAACGTAGTTAGAATATGATGCCAATTTTTCTTAAAATGAAAACACCCGTGGTAACATCATAGTTACTACGGGTGTTTTTAGGGAAAAATTTATTTTTATTCTAAAATATTAACGGTTTGGGATTTGGTCCAAAACATTTTATCATCTCCATAATACAAATAAGCTACAGAAGCAGGCGCTTCATAAATACCAGGAATATCAGCTTTCAAGTCCAGGAGAATGGTCTTGCTTTCTCCCGCTTCTAAACCAAGAAAATGGAAGACGATGTAATTGTCGAATAGTTCAATGTAATCACAGACTTCCTTTTCTTGCAATTCTTTCAACTGCCAGGGCTGTAGAGATAATCCAGAAGGAATACCTAGCATTGCGATGGTATTGGGTACGGCTTCGCTTGTGGTATTGGTAAGTGTCGCCTCGTGTCTAAATACGGTTCCCATTTTATTTTCAGTAGTGGCAAATTCCGTTTTTAAACTTAGTGGATTTTCTGCTGCATTTCGGGGAAGACTCGTAAAGTATTTTACCGACAAATCATAAGGCAGTACGGCATCTTTACTATCAAAGCGCAAGCTGACCTGATGTTTTCCATTGGTGAAATATTTTGCTAAATCGGGGATAACAATACTTTCATTCTGCGTGTTGTTAAAAGTTTGTTCTCCGACTTTTTGTCCATCCACCAACAAGGTAAATTGACCATTCGTCTCCTTTTTCGTATTGGCTTTGGCATGATTGATTAAAGCTTTCATCGCCAATACGGTAGACTGTGTAGGACCAAAACCATTAGAGCTTTTACTCCTCGCAATAAATTCAACTCCTTTGCGAAGTACATTTTGATTTTTATCACTTTTTAGAATCGACAAAATACTCAATGCACTGGTTTCGATATGCAAAGCCCTGCCTCTCGAATGCGTCATGGAATGCGTTGAACCTTCCCAATGCCCCTCTTCTTTTTGCATGGCTAAAAGTTGTTTGCGCAGGTCATCTGCTCTCCCATCATTGGTGCTCTGCATCACGCCCAACATCAATGCCATCAAATAAGGGTCTTCACTTTTTATGGCTTCCTGATAAGATTGATCAATCTCTTTTGGAATCTTAGAAGCAAAACCCGCTTCCGTCATTGCCCATACAATGTAGGCATTGGCGATTGGGCTTTCGCCCTCCCAACTATGCAATCCTTTCTTCGAAGACTTCCAACCGCCTTTTCCATCTCTTTGTCCCAAGAGCCATTTGGCCGTACGATCGATCAGTTTTTGTTCTACCGGATAAACCGCTTTCATATCCACAAACTGCATCAAACCATAAGCCGTTAATGCTTCATGCGCTGGCGCTTTTCCATACCAATCAAAACCACCGCCTTTGACTTCATAGGTCAACAATCGTTTGTATCCTGCGTCTAAAAAAGCCAACGCTTTTTGTTCCAGGTCTGGATCGATTTTATTGATGGATCGCATATAATCTAAGACCAGAAGGTTGGGATAGTTTTTACTAGAAGTCTGCTCAAAACATCCCGTTGGTTGTCGCAGCATGCGATCCAATCCGCTGGAAACATCTCCCAAAGGACTTGGATGTGCGGTAAATACGGCTTCCATAGACCCTTCAATCACGTCGATCACTTCTACTTCGAAAGTGGTTTCCTGTATCTTGCCAGAGTACATGTCTGAGATAGGGAATCCTCGGGAAATCACTTTAATATTTTCGCTAAAGGCATCGGCGAAGCCGTTGGCATCAAAGCTGATTTCGCACCAGCCGGATTGGGCGTCAAAGGCAGTTTGATACTCGAGGTAAAGCGTTTTGGTTTCTCCTGGATTGATGCTTTGTTTCGTGTCAAAAGGTTTGCTAAGCGTAAAACCAGCAGGTAAAACCACTGATAATTTTCCAGAGATTTTTTTATCGGTGTTGTTACTCAATGCTAGAGGTAAAGACAATTGGTCGCCTGTCAAAATATTGCTAGGCACTTTGATGTCCATTCCAAAAGGCAGTTGGGTATAATGCGTCTGTACCGCTCGGCCCAAGCTTCCGTTGATTCCAAATCCTTCGATGATGGTTTTAAAAGTAGTGATGTCATCGGAATTGTAAAATTCGATTTCTCCTTTGCCATTGCGGTCTACTTCTACGGAAGGGTTCCAATAGATGGTAGAACGGAAATCACTTCTTTGGGCTTCCTGCTCTTTGCTTGCGTATTTGGGTGCATAGAATGTTCTTCCTTTATCATAGCGGAATTGGTATTGAATTTGATCCAACACTTCTTCATAGGCTATTTCGTCTTCGGCCAATTCTACGATGTCCTTTGATCGCCTCTTTTTTTCTTTTTTACGCTTTACCTTTACTCCATCTATATAGTAATCGACTTCATTTGATCGAGAACCTCTGACTTTAACTTCTGAGTTTTTGGCATTTCCTCGGAGATCAGCAGCTGATGCGGCCAATGCACTTATATCCTTCGTTGGTAAATTAGCTATTTGCTCCTTTGTGATCACCTGACCTTTAGTTATTTTTTCTACCACTGGAGATTGAGCTATCTTTTTCTTCTTCCTTTTCTTCACCTTCATACGTGATCTAACTGTTCCTACTGACATAGAGTTATCTCTTTGGATCTCGACAGTCCTATGCCCCATGACCACCACAGATTCTGATAGTATTCCCCCCTCCTTCATTCTAACTTCCGTTTCCAGGTCATAGCCATTTTCTAAAACAAAATATTGCTCCCGCGATTCATAGCCAATATAACTAAAGACCAAAGTCGCTGGTGACTCCTCAATATTTATAGAAAAATGCCCTTCAAAATCCGTGACCGTTCCTTGGCTTGTTCCCTTTACATTAACGGTCAAACCAATGAGTCCCTCTCCACTTCGTTCGTCCAAAACCTTTCCTTTGATCTGCTTCCCTGTACCGGCAACTTTCCGAGTTAAAACAGGTACTTGACCTCCCCATGGCATGGAATATTCCTGATCCGATTTCCGAAAAGTCAATCCACCTACGTTTCCTTTTTTCGCTTTCACTACGATCTCTCCTTCTGGAAAGTCCACTCCTTCGAAAGTAAAAAATCCAGTCGTATTGGTTTCCGTTTTATAATCCGTCCCTTCAATAAAAACTTCCACTCCTGCGGGCAAAGTTATCCCAGCATTATCCAATACCAGACCACTTAATAATACGCGCTCTGAAGCTTTTTCCATCACTGCCATCTCTCCACCCATCACTTCTACCCAATCAAAGCGGCGCCAGCCTTGGGTCAGCATTAGATGATCTAAAGCCAGACTACGGTCTTTGCCATCGTCTACTTTGGGAGGATCGAAATAAAAATTTGGTTCTTCAATCTCGCCTTTGAGTTCGGATTCTAAGAGGAAGGCAGAAAGTAAATGTCCTTGTTTGTCGTCGGCATAAGTGAGTAAATTATCATCTACTACCGTGAGTGAAAATTTTCCAGGTACCGGAAGTCCGCGATCATCTTTGACCACTACTTTCATTTTTACTTTTTCGCGAGGTTGGTATTTTTCTTTATTGGTGGTGACTTGGATGTCTAATTTTTTATTGGCATTTAGAAAAACCAAACGTTCGGCTCTTGGGATTTCTCGGCTGTCGAATAAAGTCAACTGAGCGATGCCTAAGGGCATCTCCGTGGTTGGAATACGTAGTGTATGTGTTCCAGCTTCTTCAGGAGTGATATGGGTTTCATAAATTTTATCGCGAGACTGAGCGATCAGGTAAAGCGCCTCTTTTTCTGTACTACTTACTTCTACTAATAATTCCTGCTCGTTTTGCTCTACCACTTCCATCGTATAACCACGTGCAATCACTTCTGGCAATTCATAATTGCTGGCGATACCAGTTGGCTTAGATATTTTGGCCACATAAGTTTCACCTGCTTGCGGTTTCCATTGGAAAGCGCCCATACCCATGTGATAGCTTTTAAAAGAAGCGACGACTTCGCTGGCTTTATTTAAAATCACCCCTTCTACATCGGCAGGTTTGCCCCATTCGTTGAGTGCTTTAAAAGCCACTTTTCCATTCAAATCAGCAATCGCATTTCCTCCTTCCGG
>CALLVY010000228.1 GCA_938015925.1 uncultured Saprospiraceae bacterium | reverse complement strand
CGATAACAATAACGGTATAAAAATTAGTTCTTGCTTTTAAGTAAGAATTATGGGTTTATTCTAGGGTGGCAGCAATTGCTGCCACCCCAATTAAAATAAATTAAAAAAAATGAGACTCACGATAAAAAACATCAGTGCCTTTCTCCTGGAAAAAGGTTTGTTGAAACCGAAGTCGGTCGTTGACGGAGACTTTATGGTTACGCAGACGCAAAACAGGAATGCTATTTTTAAAATTCACATCAAAAACAACAAGAGTCTTTTTGTAAAACAGTTGGTCAATTTTGATCCACAGAATACTTATTTTTTACAGAAGGATGCGACTTGTTTGTGGTTGATAAAAAATGAAAAAACTTTTGCTGCGCTCTCTCAATATGTACCAGAGTATTATGGGTATGATCCGGAGAAGCAGGTGCTTATAGTGGAGTATTTGCCAGAGGCAAAAAATTTGGAAGAAGTGTATCAGGCACAGAATGGATTCAGTCCTGCACTTTTAAAACAAGCGGCAAAGATTCTATCTTCTTTTCACTTTAAGTTGGAAGATCAAACGATGACGAATCGAGCGGTACAATTTTTTATGCGCCAATTGCCCTGGACTTTTCAATTTGCTCTTTCTCCTGAATCGAATGCCATGGCGATGTACGGCCAAAGTCCGGTGGTAGATTATTTACAGCAAAATGAAAGCTTCTTGAAGTTGATGAAGGACAATGTAAAACTTTATGAAATTTCTAGTTTAATGCATGGCGACATCAAGGGTGTCAATTTTATTCTGCAAGACCAGAATAATCCTGACACTTTAAAAATCATCGACTGGGAACTTTCTGATATTGGTGATCCATTGTGGGATGTGGGAGGTTTTATTCAATCCTTGTTTGTTAGTCAGATTATTAAGAACACTTCTACTGCGCCTTACCAAACCCCCAATAATCTGAGTGAGGCACAGATGGCTCAAAGTCTGGAAGAAATCAAAACACTTTGGGAAGCTTATGCTCAACTGCAAAAATTCGATGCAGCAACAAATGCAAAAGCATTGAGTAAGACGATCAAATTTGCAGGAATGCGAATGATTCAAACCGCCTTTGAACACAATATGGCCTCTCAACAAATGCAACCCAATGTGATTAAAATTTTGCAAATCAGTCATTCTCTGATGCAACATACCGAAAGCTTGGTTGCTCAAATTATTCAACCTAAAATCAAAACCTATGAACCAGTCAGTTAAAGATCAGATCAAGGCTATTTCTAAGGCAGTAAGTATCGTCGATGATTATTCCTTTATGGTATTTGATCGCCAGGTACATGTCGCCTATCAAACGCCTTATCAAAAATGGGACAAACCCCTTGAAAATTTCGGAGCCAATACCGGACAAAAAGATCAATTGAAAGTCAATCTAAAAAGTCAATTGTCTTCTGTCATTTATAGTGCTTTTTATGTCGAAGGTCGGGTACATTCCAAAGGGATGAAAACTTGGGAAAGTCATCACCAGACTACTGATCAAGCGAGCCGGGATACTTTTATAGACGAACTTTCTGCACACAATCATTCCACTGATGGCGTAGATGCTTCCTGGAGAGTATATGCGCTGGATCCTCAGGGAAATGCTTTTGTCGAAAAAAACGGAGACGTTCGCCAATTGATCGCCAACTCCTACGAAATGGCCAACCCCGCAGAAACGGCACTCAATGTCAACACTTTAGTCAATATCAAAAGAACCAAAGAATACCGCGAAGCACAGCCTACGTTCTACCATGTAAACAGTGAAGCACTCATGCCCTCGGGAGAAGAGATCGGAAGATTCTACTGGAATATTGAAGCGGAAGGAGCCAAATATTTAGTGGAGCAAGTATCTGAAATTTTCAATCAATATCGAGTGCCTTTTATGTTTAAGTGTACCAATCATCCTGAATTGTATACGCGTTCTGACGGAGCCGTTTTATATGTTTTGCGTAAGCAATTTAGAATCGCAACTCAGTTGATAAAAAAGATGATGCCTAAGTTAAAGCCTTTCTTAAAAAAGGATGTCCCTTTATTTTCTCGTCGCTTGTGTGATGGATTATCCTATGCCGAAGATCCGGGTCTAAATCAAAGTTTTGGAATGAGTCGTTCGGAGATTATTGCAGAAGGAATTGTGAATGCCTACTATTTGCGCCGCAATAATAAGACCGCTCAGTTTGGAGAAATTCTAAACACTTTTAAAGAGCATGGTCTGGACATCAACCATCCTTACCTAAAACCCAATTCGCACTGGGAATATAATTTTAATTTTCTTGATAAATAAAAAGTTCTAAGTGAATCCATATGATCTAGTTTTAAAAGAGAAAAATCAGGTAAAGGAGGTGTCCCGCAGAGCTCGCAGAGCTATTGCTTAATTTTCTATTACACACTCCTAAGATTACTACAAATGGTTTTACCAAATCAATTTATCTAGATCCAAATAATATTAATTCTAAAAATAATATCATGATAGCTTCAACCCATAATTCTACTCAACAGCAAACCAACTTTAAAAACACTGCCATCCGTATCGGCAACCATCTGGCCAAAGAAGCCATTTGGGATGGAGACCGATGCAACTGGATTGGCCACATCGTAGATGCCGTAAATGGCACCTATCAAGTAGTACAAAAAAGTTTTACCCAAGACTTTTACAATGGCACTTCTGGTATCGCTTATTTCTTAGCCACCTTACTACGTTTCCACGAAGACCCCATCCTGGAAGACCTGCTCGAAGGTACAATCAATCAGGTATTGAGTGCCTCTGGTGAAAACGATACGCTCGGTTCCAATTTTGGATTTCATGGCGGCCGGATAGGTGTCGCTTTTTCGCTCAAGGAAGTGGGGAAAATGAGACAGCGAAAAGATTGGATCCAAGCAGGCGATGATTTGCTGGATAAAATCTGTGCCGCTAAGATTGAAGACTTTGAATTGGATGTCATTGCCGGTGCTGCCGGTGGGATTCCCATCTTAATAAAATATTACCAAGAAAGTAAAAAAGACCTCTATCTCGACACTGCGACCCGACTAGGGAATTTCTTAGTAGACAAAGCAGAAAAAAACCAAACTACCTGGGAATGGAAAACGCCCATGTCTTCCCAAGCCCTGACGGGCTACTCGCATGGAAATGCAGGGATTGCATTGGCCTTACTTGAATTGTACGCAGTCACCCAGAACACGGTATTTTACACCGGAGCCATGTATGGTTTCAACTATGAAAGAACCACTTATAATCCTAGCGTACAAAACTGGCCAGACTTGCGAGAGATGGGAACGGATAATACGAAACCACTCACCTATGGAGAAGGCTGGTGCCATGGTGCTCCAGGAATTGCTTTGTCTCGCTTGCGTGCTTATGAGTTGACGGGAGACAATAGTTTCCAGCAAGAAGCAGAAATTGCTTTGGCGACCACTTATAAAAATGTTTACAAGCAATTGACCCAAGGTCAGGATACCGCGAATTTCTCTTTATGTCATGGACTAGCGGGCAATGTGGATATTTTATTGGAAGGCGTGCAAAAATCCCCCAATCCGCTCTACCAACAAATAGCCGAGCAAGCTGGAAATTTTGGCATCGAAAAGCACGACAAAACAGGTTTGTCTTGGTTGAGTGGCGTCCATGATCCTACTGGATTAACCAAAGGCATGGGAGAGAATCCAGGATTTATGCTGGGAATTTCTGGAACAGGCTATTTTTATTTGCGGCTTGCTTTTCCGGGGCAAGTGGAAAGTAAATTGGTTTTATAGGCTTAAGTAAGTGCTTGGACAACAATCAGAAAAGGAGGGGATAATGGTTTTGTGTCCCGCAGATTTCGCAAATTTCGCAGAAAAAACGTTTGAACGTAAAATATCTGTGCTATCTGTGAGGTTTGTGGGAAACCCCCTCCTTTTCAATTCGTTCGGTAGAATCTCAGGAACCTCCTCGATCGGTTTCGTTCGCTTCCTTTAGGAAGCTACTTTGTCGGTTTCATTAGGTATTCACGCCAAATAAAAAACGTCTGACTTATTTTTTCAAGCTTACTAAAGCGATTCTCTAGTCTTTCCTATTCTTCTCCATTTTTAACATTTTCCTTCTCCACACTTTTATTATCTTGCGGCTCGTTCTTGAAACAGGAACATTTCCCGTCCTATTCGCCACTTTCTACCTGATATTTGTAACCAAATCGGGCGTTTGGGGTTAGAATAAATGACCAAAACGAGGGAAAAACTTGATACTTTCAGCGTTTGAGTGTCCCAAAAGCAAAAATCATCCATGGAGAATATTAGTTTTCAATACCCTACCTGGTATTTAATTTTTTGTGCACTGCTAGGATTAGCCTATGCAGGCTTTCTGTATTATCGCGATAGTTCTTTCCGGGAACAATCCAAAACGCTCAACTGGATTCTTGGTCCCCTGCGTTTTTTGACCGTTACTTTTCTCAGTATTTTGCTATTGTCTCCTTTGCTCCGCTCCATTGTAAGCGAAGCCAAAAAGCCGGTCGTTATTCTGGCTCAGGATCAATCAGAGTCGATTGGGGCCGCGATGACGGAGGAGCAGAAAGCCGCTTATCAAACTTCTTTTAAGGCTTTGAGTCAGGAACTTGCTGCGGAGTATGATTTGCATGAATATGCATTTGGGAATGAGGTGCGAGAAGGAGTCGATTTTGAATTTACCGATAAGGTCACGAATGTCTCTAAGCTTTTACAAGAATTATACGATCTCTATAGCAATCAAAATCTGGGGGCCGTCATTTTAGCGACCGATGGTATTTACAATGAAGGGAGCAATCCTATCTACGGAAGTACGCGATTAGCTGCGCCGATTTATACCATTGCACTAGGAGATACTACTGCCCAAAAGGATTTATTCCTCAAGCGTATTTTCCATAATAAAATTGCTTACCTCGGTGATAAATTTAGTATTCAGGCAGATGTTGCCGCTAGAAATTGTGCGGGAAAGAATACCAACCTCAGTATCTATAAAGTAGGAGCTGGTGCGCCCAAATTATTGCAAAAAATTCCGATCAATATCAATAAAACGGATTTTTTCACCACCAAAGAAATCATACTTGATGCCGACCAAAGTGGTGTACAACGCTATCGCGTAAGCTTAGGCACTCTAGAAGATGAATCCTCAACGGTCAATAACAGCAAAGACTTTTTTGTAGACATCCTCGATGCCCGACAAAAAATACTGCTTATGGCCAATGCGCCACATCCAGACATCACCGCCATCAAGCAATCCTTGGAAAGCAATAAAAATTACGAAATCGAAACGGCCTATATTCAGGATCAAAATGTAAATGCCGCAGCTTATGATTTTGTGGTCTTACACCAGTTGCCTAGTAAGACCAATTCGGCAGAAGGTCTTTTAGGAACGTTGAATAATAAAAAGATTCCACGCTTGTTTATCACCGGAAGTCAAAGTAATTATAGCAAGCTCAATGAAGTGCAATCCATCCTCCGGATTAATTCTGATGGCAGAAACACCAATGAAGTGCAAGCTTCGGTTGCCGGAGATTTTAGCTTATTCAATTTAGATGCTAAAATAGGGCAAGACTTACCGCGCTTCCCTCCCATCATTGCGCCTTTCGGAGAGTTTAAAGACAATGGAATTGGACAGACCATGCTTTACCAACGCATTGGAAAAGTCGATACCAAATATCCACTCTTGCTCTTTGGAGAAGAACGCGATATCAAAACAGGTTTGCTTTGTGCTGAAAATATCTGGAAGTGGCGACTCTTCGATTTTTTACAAAATAAAAACCACGATAGATTCGATGAGCTGTTGGGTAAAGTTGTACAATATCTAAGTTTGAAGGAAGACAAAAGAAAATTTCGGGTCAGTCAGAATAAAAATATTTTCAAAGAAAATGAACCTATCTTCTTCGACGCCGAATTGTACAATGAAAGTTATGAATTGATCAATGAGCCAGATGCTTTTATCACGGTAAAAAATAGCGAAGGCAAAGATTATAATTTCACGTTTAGCAAAGCGGGTCGTTCCTATAGTCTTAATGCTGGAAATTTTCCCGTTGGCAATTACAGCTTCGAAGCCAAGACGATGTCTAGTGGAAAAGCACTCAAGTATAATGGCCAGTTTAGTGTACAACCGATTCAATTGGAAGTCTACGAAACCACCGCCGATCACAGTACTCTTCAACTGCTAAGTGAACAAAATGGCGGAGAGATGCTTTATGCTGCTCAGCTTTCTTCTATTACTCAGAAATTAAAAGATCGCAAAACGGTAGTACCGGTCATTTACGAAAGTTCTAAAACCAGGTCCGTGATCAATTTGCGTTGGATCTTTTTTATCCTTTTGGCGCTTTTGTCTTTGGAATGGATTGTGCGACGCTTTTATGGAGAGTATTAATACTTGATTTTTTGAGTTGAACCAAAAGCGATCCCGAATTTTGAAAAATCAAAATTCGGGATTTTTATTTTTAGGGACTGATTCTTTTCTATTTCCTAAGCGACCACCAATTCGAAACCCTGGACACGACCAAAATAGTCACCAAGCCAGAAAGCATCGCAAGCGTTCTAAAAGGAAATAAAACAATACCATCTTCAATCATCGGATAAGGCAAGATAATGGGAATTCCCAAAGTCGGATC
>CALLVY010000227.1 GCA_938015925.1 uncultured Saprospiraceae bacterium | reverse complement strand
TATCAAGCCAGGGATGTCATTGATAATTATCCGCACACTCCGGATGTGGCGAAGATCATTCAATTGTTTTTGAGTAAAGGAAAAGTGGAACGGGTGGTTAAATTGTAAGTTATCCTTAGAAATAGTATTAAAAGAAAAGCGTCGAAAACAACTACCAAATGACACCAGAACAGTTTGTAAAAGGATTTTATCTAGAAAGAAAAACCTTATTGGATTCCTACCTGGATTCTAAGAAAAATACAGAAGTATCTCGATTGATCAAATCGATGAATTTAGATGAAGCAGGCCATGAAAAAATCCGACAGATTTTGAATACGGCGCTCACGGATTCTTTTTACACCTTACTCCTGGGACTGGATGGAGAATCACCGATTGGGGACACTCAGGAAAATTATAAAATCTTTGATGAAGCAGGAACAGAATTGACTGCGGGAGAATTGGAGGTCCTTGCCTGGGAATACTTTCAAAACAACAAAGCGGAATCGGAGGAACAGGACGTTGATTTTATCGCAGAGCTGTATTTTAATACAACAGAAAATGGTGGGCGTAAAGAACCAGTCTTCGCATCTGGTTATCGGCCTCACATTCAATTTGATTTTGATGACAATCAAACTTCAGGAGAGCAAATTTTCATAGAGCGAAAAATAGTGTTTCCAGGAGATCGTGCAGAGGCAAAAATAAGTCTATTATCGGGTAAAGACTATTTCGCAAATACCTTAAAAGAGGGGATGACATTTAATTTCAACGAAGGCCTCAGAACAGTAGGAACAGGAAAAATAAAGAGAATTGTCAATGAAAAATTAAGAAAACTTGAAAACATAGAAACCATTCAACTCGAAGACTAAAACTCCGGAGCCACCTCAAACTGCATCACTTCCCTACTCACCGGATGCGTAAACTCAATAAACTCCGCATGCAAATGCAAGCGATCCATCTTCCGGCCATATAAGTCATCTCCAATGATCGCGGTGTTCAAACCCAAAGGATGAGCCGCATGAACGCGCAATTGATGGGTTCTACCAGTAATCGGAAAAAAGTGAACCCGCGTTTGCTGATTTTTGCGATCAATGACTTTCCAGTGCGTTCTCGCTGACTTTCCATGTTCATAGCAAACCAACTGTCGAGGACGATCATCCAAGTCTACCCGCAAAGGCAAATCAATCGTTCCCTCGTCTTCCCTAATCTCTCCATCCAACAAAGCCACATATCTTTTTTTGATGCTTCGCTTGATAAACTGGTGTTGCAAAAATTTATGGGTTTCTTTAGACTTGGCAATCAACATCAAGCCAGAAGTAGACATATCGAGGCGATGTACAATCAATGGGCCGCTAGCATCCGGGAAGCGGTCTTGAATTCTTTGGAATACGGAGTCTCGGATATTTTTTCCAGGAACGGATAAAAACTCAGCGGGTTTCTGAATGACCAAAAGTGCCTCATCTTCAAAAACAATATCAATGCTTTTGCCAATCGCCGGATTGACCAACATGGGATTTTCATCCATCTCTATGCCTTCTAGCATATGAGCGAGAATGGGTTCGCATTTGCCTCGACAAGCAGGATAAAACTGACCTTGCTTTCTGACCGCAGATTTTGGAGGCGTTCCCCACCAGAATTCGGCCATGGCCAGCGGTTTCATCTGGTTTAGGAAAGCATATTGCAAAAGTTTTGGGGCAGCGCATTCGCCCGCTCCGGCGGGTGGTATCTTTTGGATGGTATTTCGAAAAATAGCACCCACACTTTTTTCTTCTCCAGCTTGATTTAGAAAAGAATATTGGTCAAATAGCTTTTGCTGTAAAGCGCCTGATTTTTCTTTTCGTTCTTTTTTTAATAGCGCTACTTTATTCAACCATACATCTCGCTTTTGTTCTGCCAAATGCAAACGATGTTTCCAATATTTAGAAAAGTCTTTATAATAAAAATGAGCTCTTAAACTTTCATTTTTCAACTCCTCTTCCAGGACTTCCATTTGCTCAATAGTTGCGCCTTGTTCTTGCAAATGCTGTCGACATAGTTTGCGTATTTTCTTATCGGCTTTTATTTTCTTTTTTCGCTCTGCCAATTCCCATACACTACGTTCCTTTTCCTCTTCCAGAAAATTTTGACTGGCCGCTAAGGCTGGATTCGCTTCCAAGATTTCAATCGCCCGATTTAATCCATTCAACACTTCCTCTTCCTGCCGAAAGAATCCGTCTTTTTTCAACATATCAAAAACAGGTGGAACAAAATAGGGATGGTGATTTTCTCCTGCCAATTTACCAGAAAAAGCAACGAGATAACCAATCTCTCCCTGGGCATTTTTTACCACTAAAACCCCAAACATTTTTCCAATCACCAATCCTTTTTTATTCGGATCAATGCCAAAATTATGCTCCCAGTCTGTTTGGGTCAAGAGGTATTGTTGCAAAGACTTTGCAGCGATTAGGCACAAGGGATGTGGATCGTAATAAAAAGGAAAAGTGAATCGTTCCGGCAAAGGATAAGCCGCTATCGATTCTTTAAATGGGATAAAACAATTTGCTTTTTCTGACAATGATCTAAAAGATTTGCTTACAGGTGAAGTCATTAGACAAAACTGAATAAAAGTTGGCTTAACCAATTAGACAACTCTTAGAAATAAGAATTTGTTAAACCTCC
>CALLVY010000226.1 GCA_938015925.1 uncultured Saprospiraceae bacterium | reverse complement strand
AAATTCAGCTAACTCGCTTTCGAGTTGTAACTGATAAAAAGATTCCATTGCTGACATGAGTTGGAATTTAGTCGGCAAGGCATCTGTGGAAAAAGGCGCAAAGTAACAATAATTTGATGGTGACGATTACTAGGTTTTTGGAGCAATTTCTCCAAGCTCTGGAATCTCCTCTCCGTGGGTTAGGATACCGTCAAAAACAATCTTGAGATGGGTACGGGAAATGTCGTGGATGAAAACGGGAAAGTTTTGTATCCTAATTCCAATTTAGATTTTTGGTTATTCAATTAATTCTGTTCCATTTCTAATAGCAACTTGATAGGGCGTTAAATCAAATCCAAATTGATTTCGATAATTTTCTGAAGCGAATTCTATAAAACTGTTCACCTCCTTTTTATCAATAAGATTAATCGTACAACCTCCAAAACCTCCTCCCATCATTCGGCTGCCTAAAATATATTCTTTATCCAAAGTCAATTTTACCAAGTAATCCAATTCTGGGCAACTGACTTCATAATCTTTTTGAAGACTAACATGAGATTGATACATTAATTCTCCTAAGAGGTGAATTTTGTTTTGGGTCAGCGCATCGGTAGCTGCTAACACTCGATTATTTTCCATCACAACATGATGGCATCTACGAGAAATGTTTTTGGGCATTTCGGAAGTGCATTGTTGTAACATTTGAAAAGAAACGTCTCGAAGATTTTTTACGGTAGGAAATCTCTTTTGAATTATTTTTACACCTGATTCACATTCTTCCCTTCGAATATTATATTCAGAAGAAGCTAAGTTGTGGGATACATTGGTATTTAATAATAGCAATTGATAATTTCCTAAGTCGAATGGGAAATATTTAAATTTCAACGAGCGACAATCTAATAGCATGACTTTATTTTTCTTTCCCATCATACTAGCAAATTGGTCCATGATACCGCATTTGATTCCCACAAAATTATGCTCTGCCATTTGGCTAGTTTTGATGAGTTGCCATTTATCCAAACCGAGATTAAACAATTCGTTAAGTCCAAATGCAAGGCTGCATTCCAATGCTGCGGAAGAACTCATCCCGCCTCCAATGGGAACATTACCCCCAAACTCACCATCGAAACCTGAAAAATTAGCACCTATATTTTGGAGTTCTTTTACAACTCCCATAATATAGTTTTGCCAACCACTTGTTATGGGTTTAAAATTGTTTAGTTCAAATGAATAAGTTTCGTTGACATTGGTAGCAGAGATGTTGACCCTGTTTTCACTTCCGTTTTTGGTTATTTTAAAAATGGCTTTTTTATCAATGGCAGCAGGCAAGACATAGCCGTCATTATAATCAGTATGTTCTCCAATAATATTAATACGACCAGGAGATTGGACAATGACGGAATTTCTTTTCATGGAATTTATGGTAGGATTGGTTAATTTGATTTTCTAATTACTTATCACTTATTTAAGTCCTCAGGCATGTTGTTCCCACATCCAAGAAGAACTGGTTATTTTATCTAAATCTAAACTATTTCTATGTTATGAGGAACATACTAAAAAGACTCCTCCAATTACATTTTCTGAAAATAAGGCAACCGATCCAACGGAACATCAATCGTTACAACCTTCCCCCCCTTATAAGTTTTCCCATCTTCCGCTTTCCATTTCCCTTTAGGTAAAAAGACCTTCCGAGATCTCGCCCCCTTTTCCACCACAGGAGCAACAATAATATCCGTCCCCAAAACAAATTGATCCTTAATCATTTCATAGCCTTTTCCTGGAAACGCATAATCCATTGGTTTCACAATTGGCTCCCCTGAAATAGAAGCCTCCTTTGCTAATTTCAAAAGATGACCTCCCATTTTTTCGTGCAGTAGCGCAGCTTGTTTACACAGTTCATTATTCTCTGGAGAGAGCACTCGCCAAGGCGCAACCGAGTATTGCATCATCGGCATCAAAGCATGAACTTGCGCAGACCGCACCACCAACTCTTCGTCAATATTCGAAAGTTTACGAAACGATTGAAACTCTCCACCACCAATCATATCTGGACAAGTGTAGGCATAACCCATCATACTTTGGGACATCATGTCTGGAATTAATTTTTGTAAATCTTTCCATTTGTGTTCCTTATCGCGCAGTCTTTGTGCCAAGGGCAAACCCGCCATTTTCCAAGAAGCCCGATATTCGTTAAGCGGATAATGAAGTCCTAGTTTTGCAAAATACATCGTCTGGTCATTGGGCGAACCTTGTTTATAAGTGAAAACATTGTTGACATAAAAGTCAGCATCTCCTGCGTCAAACTTAAAACCATCCACACCATAATCATTTACCAGTTCATCCAATTGTCCTTTAAACCAAGTCATCGCAGCTGGATTACTTAAGTCCACACAAGCACTTGCCCCATTCCACCACCTGATGATAGCGGGTTTTTTATTCGTATTCGCCCATAAAATATTTTGTTCTTTTTGCTCGTCTAAAACCAGCAATCCTTTTTCTGCGATGTCTCTATAGATTGCACAATCAGGACTTACAAAAGGACAAATCCACAGCATGACTTTGAAACCCATGGCATGTAATTTTTTAACCATTCCTTTTGGGTCTTTAAATCTGCGGGGAGAGAATTTCCAAACGCCATAATCTTCCTGCCAATTATCGTCAATCATCAGCACGCCCGGTGGGTAACCATTGTCTATAATGGACTGCGCATATTTTAAAATATCTTCTTCATTTTGGTCGTAGGTTAATTCTATCCAAGTATTATATTGAGGCTGCGTAAACATGATGTCTGCGGGTACTTTCTGATTGGGTGGAAAGAATTTAGCCACCACATAATCGTAGGCTGATTTTAAATTTTCACCCTCTTTGCCTGAGATGATATGACCTTCTCTTACCGATACGGCAAGCTTCCCTTTATCAAAAGAAAATTTAATCGGTTCTTCACTCCATATATATCTTCCTTTGTTGGACAGTAATAAAGGTTGCGCCTGATTGCCAACATTATCTCCCCATTGGTCCATACTAAAAACCGACTCTTCATGATATGGAGTTTGGTGTCCTAAAGAACTAAGGCCGCCATACCAATATTCATCTTCCATAATGTCCAACTCAATTTCCTTCACATTTTGAGTGAAGGAAGCATTGATGTTCAACTCAATGTCCTTTACATTTTGAGCGAAAGAATCGTTTAAGCAAAAAAGAGTAAAAGCCAAAAAAATAGATAGTCTCATTCTTTATAATTAATTGATTAGAAAAATAACTTCAATCGTCCTCTTACAGAGCGTAATTGTATCACATGCAAATTACTTTTAGATTGTTTTTTAGAAGTAGAATAATTGTTGTTTTAGGGGTGAGTTTTGTTTAATTCAATAAAGCAACTGTTTGGAAGAAGAATAAAGGAGAGTAATCATCCTTTTCAAGTGCCTTTAGTTTGTTTTGTTTTTTAGCCTAAAAAAAATCCCGAAAATTCTTATTGAAAATTCGGGATGACTACTTTAAATTTATAAAAAAAGGACAGAGAATATTCTTACTTCACCATCACTTCCATTTGAAAACTTTCCGCTCCTAATTCTTTAGACCGTGCGCCAGGAGATGCATTGGAAATGGTGATGGTCGCTTTTCCTGTATGCTTTACTTTTTTGCCTTTAGTGTTGTAAAAAGAAAAGACATCATTCGGTATTTTGAAGTTGACCATAGTTGATTTTCCTTTTGAAATGGATACTCTTTTGAAATCAATGAGTGATGCTAAGGGCAAGCCTTCTTCGCTATTTTCTAAACTGACATATACTTGAATAACCTCTTCGGTATCCATCGTTCCATTATTTTTGAGGTTTAATGAAATGGAAATATCTTGATTTCTTTCTACAATCTTTCGGTCGATAGTTGGTTGATTCCATTTCAAAATTGAATATCCCAAACCAAATCCAAATGGATACAAAGGCATTTCTTTTGAATATTTATAGGTTCTTCCTTGCATAGAATAATCATCGTAACTCGGTAATTGAGCGATAGACTTTGGAAAGGTGATGGGCAATTTTCCAGAAGGGGAGACGTCTCCAAAAATAATATCTGCTACTGCTTCACCTCCGCGTTCTCCGGGATACCAAGCATATAATACTGCATCAGAAAGGTCAGCAACTTCATTTAAATCAAGGGGCATTCCTGAGCAAATAACAGTGATGACTTTCTTCCCTGTTATTTTTGCTTTCTCGCTGATGTTCCTCAGCAAGGCTAATTGGCTTTCGGGTAATTTCATATCGAGGATGTCTCCTTTGTCTGGAGAAGCAATGGATTCCCCTTCTTCGCCTTCTAATAATAAGGTCAATCCAAGTACCACGATAGTCGCTTCGGCATCTTTTGCCTGACCACTAAACCAATCAATACTGTTCTTATTTTCAGTCGTTAATAAAGCACCTTGTCTAAATTGTAATCTCGTAGAAGCGGAAACTTTTCCAGCTACTCCTTCTAAGATGGTTTTCATATTGGAATTTACACCATTATAATTACCGACTAGGGATAAGGTGTTTGCAGCAAGCGGTCCGGTCAAATAAATAAAATCACTATTAGGATTCAAGGGCAAGGCATCATCATTTTTCAATAGCACAATTGATTTGTGTGCCACTTCTAATGCGAGTGTTTGTTTTGCTTTATCATTAATAACTGCTGTGCTGATTGACCGATATGGAACATCACTAGCCTTATCAAACATCCCCAATTTAAAGCGAGTCTCAAATAACTTTTTCAAACTCACATCTAGCTGTGCTTCTGTAACTAACCCTTGCGTGATCGCATCTTTAAGGCCTGCTGCGTAGGTAACGCCGCAATTTAAATTCACCCCTTTTTCCAAAGCCAAAGCCGCTGACTCCGCTGAATTTAAAGTAAGTCCATGCTTTCTATGGAAATTTTCCAAGGCCCAACAGTCACTTAAAATGTGTCCTTGAA
>CALLVY010000225.1 GCA_938015925.1 uncultured Saprospiraceae bacterium | reverse complement strand
GGACTATCTCGACAAGCTCGGCACAAGCCTTTTTTGCTGACTCTTCGTTGCAAAATCAGTCGATATACCCGGCATAACTCCTGATTTTACGCCTCGATTCAGTAAAAAATAGCCTCCTCAATATTTCATAAATAATTTTGCTCTCTTACTTAGAATAAGGTCTAAAGTACTATTATTGCCTTAGAAACAGAAATCAATGCTTTAAGGTTTTAACAAGCCTTCTTTATTTCAAACACTTCCACAAATTGCTCTACATCATCAAACATGTCTTTACAAAAACAGTTTATACAGATCGTCGAACACTTAGATAAAATCCCAGGAAAGCTAAGCATTTTTTTTGAAGCCCATTACTGGGGACGTTTTAGGCTATTGACCAATAATGCGGAGGCCTTTCCGGATCAACAAGGTTTTATTCCTTTAGCGCAGATTCAATCGCCTCCTTTTGATCAATGGCTGATGCTCGATACCGAGGGAAAAAAGATTGTACTAAGAGAAAGTGATGCGGAGGAACATCAATTGGTCGCTTATGCATTGGACGAGTTTTTTGGTGATCCTCAGCAACTACAAGAAACCATCGCCAAAGGAGAAAATCCTTGTTTTTTTGATCAAAGGCAAAGTTTGTCTACCTTATTATCCAAGTCTGATTTTATCATCACGGAAATTAATGATCCCGAGTTTTTTGAAGAACTCTCTGGGTATACGGACTTGTTTCGCATTCTGGGAGAACTAACGCAAGGTGATTTGCGCTTCGACAAAATCAGTGGTGAGGAGAACGGGATGAAAAAAACTTTTCACCTGGAAAAGGGAGCAAGACAATGGACTATTCAACTTCATCGGGAGTTATTTGACAATGCAGTTATTCATCAGCTTAATGCTATTTTGTTGGATTGTGGAATAAAGGACTATCGTTTGTCGACTTCGATAAATGAGGAGATGCGGATGGTGGTGATGAAATTGGGGAGTAAGGATTTTGGCTTGTTGGAGCGGATGGGGATTTTGGTTTGAGGGGAAAGTATAAGGAAATATTGAATATTGATTGGGACGGAATATTGGGAGAGAGCGGGGGAAGGAGGGACGGTCATTTTATCAAAAAAAGATCTTATAATTTCGAATACGGGAAATGGGATATTTTAAAATCTATTTTCCGCATTCGAAATTATTTTGTTGGATTGGGAGTAAAAACTTACTCTGGCAAATTCTTATGAGCGCCATCGCAAAAACCAGGATTCCCTGTTGCTTTACATTGGCACATGTAAGCCGTTTTGGTTTCTTCGGCTACAAATTTCATTGGAGCAAAATCGGTTCCTTTGTGTGCGCCATTGCACCAAGGTTGGTTATCGGAAAGGCCACAGGTACACCAGGAATATCGTTTTCCTTCTTCTAAGTCAACTGGAATAGGTTGTCGAGCAGCAATTTTTGGCTTATCCATTGTCATCGTGTTTTAAAGTGAGAAATAATGTTCTCAAAATAGCATTTTTTCTAAGAACTTATAAAATTATCTTAGTCAGACTATAAAACATCCGTAAAAGAGGTCTTTCGGCTGACTTTAGACTTATTTCATTTTCCAAAAAAGGCCCAATAAACAGATCCTACCAACTACTCAATATTATTGCCAGACACTAAGTCTACTCGTTACAGTGGATAAAAAGTCTTTATTATTGTAAGGTCAACTTAGGATTGTGTAAAGAATAACTTATAACATTTGACATATTTTTTAAACGATCCTTATAAAAAAGATTTTTAAAACACTTAAAAGAAAAACCATGAAAGCTATTTTGCTCAACTGCACCTTTTTATTCTTTGCCATCGCAATGAATGCGCAACATCCCACGATGTACGTAGCGGATATTTTTAATCCATCCTGGATCGAAGACAATAAGATCGAGTCTATGAGTGCTCAGATTCATCTTAGAAAATCCAAAGAAAGCCTCCAATTTAGTCCTTCAAAAAAGGATCATTTTCATTTTATAAAGGGTATAAGAATTAGTAAGTCCGCAAATTCTGTAGACAAAGAAGGCTGGGTGATTCGGGAAAAACTAGGTCGGGGCGATATGGTTACCAATACCTATCAACTCGGTGTCGATAATTGTTTATTGGAATATTACAATATGAACGATGCCATCCATACTTATTATTTTTATCACGATGATGGCAGTATACACTATACGGTAGTAGACGTCACTCCTTTGATCGACCTTAAAATTGCCAAAGAAATAGGAATGACCATGTATCAGTTTTTTGAATACCAAAGAGATGCCGAAGGAAAAGTGATCAAAAAAATCCAGTATACTTGTCCCCAATCGCTAAAAGATATTCGAACGGACTTGGCGGCCATCAAGCAAAAGTCACTCAAAGTCAGTGAGGTTTGGGAATACACCTACGACGATCAAAACCGTCTAAAACTCGTCAAGGTGGACCATAAAAAACCTCGCGGTGAGGAAAGGTGGGTAGAATATCTTAGCCTAAAATATGATGAGCGAAATTTACCCATCGAAATAACTCATTATTCTGGAACGGGAAATAGGACGCCAAGTGAGATCATGAATATCCGAATATTAGAATATACCCAATTGTAAGCAGGTGCTTAACAACAACTAAAGCTAAAAACATTTAAAATAAAAATAAAGCTAAAAACATTTAGAATTTGTCTTTTATGAAACGACTTGTTTTCCATAGTATCATTGTTTTGTTTGTGGGTTTTGCTTGCGGAAGCGGCACCCAGGTGCAGGCGCAGAATTATTTGCAGGATCCGATGGTATTTCCCCCCAATATGGGATATCCCCATGAATCTATCCGTGTCTTTGTTCAAGACAAAAACCAAATCACCTGGATCGGCACCCGAAGAGGACTTTCTCGATTTGACGGTCATACTTTTGAAACCTTCTTACATGATCCAAAAGATCCGAATAGTATTTCCAATCATGAAATCAATGCAGTTTGCCCAAATCCAAGCACCGGAAAAATCTGGATTGGTCACGAAGGTGGGCTTTCTGTTTTTTCACCAGAAAAGAAAACATTTAAAAATTACTATTTTGACAAAGAGGCAAAACAGGGTATCCCTAGCAATAAAATAAGTAGCATTTTTATAAATAAAGAAGGAGAAATATGGATTGGCGTACACCATTATGGTTTGTTTCAATATCACGCATTCTCCGACAATTTCATCAAACTGATTGCGAAGGGAGGAAATGGTACTTCACCTAGAACTATCAATTTTCGACCAGAAAAAATCTTACAGGATGATCTGGATAAAAACAAACTATGGATTGCCTCGAGCAAAGGACTAGCCTACCTCGATAAAAAAACCAAGATGGTTAGTTTTATAGAACATCGCTTAAAAAATAAAAACAACATCTCTTTTTCAAAAAGAATCAGAAGCCTTTGTCAGCTACCAAATGGAAAATTATATCTTGGATTAAGTGACGAGGGTTTAGTTATTTTTGATAAAAAAAATCAAACTTTTACGCAAGTAGAAGATTGTGGCGAAGCTAAAGTTTCTGAATTACCAAACAATTTTGCACACCTAAGCCCCTACTCTGATCATGAGTTTTGGATTAGTTCCAAGCTTGGTGCTTATCTATACGATGCAAATTCAGATTGTATTTCTTTTGCCAAAAAATCCACTAGACGTACCGATGAAAAATATAGAGTAGACTATATAGATTCACAAAATAGAATTTGGGCTCGGGGCTATAAAGGCTTTCATGTTTTCAACCCTGAACTGCAACAAGATTTTGAATTTAAAACATTCGACTTTGGTCCTTTTTCAAATAGAGGCTATCCAAGAAAAATCATCCTTGACACCCTAAACAAAAAACAATATTTATTATTTAGAGAATCACAAGGTTTATATGCTGCTGACCTTTACGCTGATAATTGGAAGCTTATTCCGCCACCTGAAGCTTATGCTAAAGCACAAAAAAGAGGTTTTCCCTGCCAAGACATGGTCTTATTAAAAGATGGCTCTTTATTTATCATCACCAGACGCGAAGCTTTTACTTACCAACAAGGATTTAAAACTTTAAAAGAATATCCGCTTGATATTAAAAATAAAAAGAGTCCAAGTTTTGCAATGCTAAATATCATTCAGGATCAAGAAGGTACTTTTTGGATTAGCGGCCTCAATAAGCTCTATAACTTAAAGCTAGGGAATCACCATTTAGAAAACATTTCCAAAAAATATACAAGTCGCGATCATAAGTGGATCAAAGGATCAAAACTTATAAAAGATAAAAATGGTAATATTTATTTGCCAGGAAGAAAAGGCTTGCAAATCTACCTAAAAAAAGAGGATCGCTTCGTAGTCCACCCCTTTCGAGATGATTTTGATTTTAACAAATCCTATCCTATCTGTATGGATGACTCTGGCGACATCTGGTTTGTATTGGGTGAAAAATACCTCATCCAAGTGGATAGCCAAGACCCTGAAAAAGGCACCATGATGTATTTCGACAAAAAAGAAGGGCTGGAATGTCAAGAAGTTTATGCCATCATTCCTTATCACAAGCAATTGGTTTTGCTTTCGAAAACTGGAACCCAAATATTTGACATCAAGGAAAAAGTCGTCACCAAAAATTTCAACTTCCATAAAACTTCCAGCGATCCTATTGGGAGTGCCGTCCTCGCCCCAGACAATCGAATTATGGCACTAAGTAAAGAAGGGCTGTTGTCCTTTAAATTTGAAGAGTTAAAAAATAGTGAAACAACATTACGCCCTTACCTCTCAGGCTTTAAGGTATTAGGTAGTGAAAAAATATTTCCGGTCACCTACGATCTACCTCTAGCTCAATCCTTAAACCACGATGAGAATTTTTTCTCTTTTAAGTTTTCTGCTATTGGTTATGATTTTCCCGAAAAAACCAGTTTCTACTACCAACTCAAAGGAGTAGATAAAAGGTGGCTAGCAGGGACACCTGGCGAATATATCCGATACACCGATGTCCCGAGTGGCGACTACGAATTTTGGGTAGAAGCTTATAATAGCTCCGAAGAATCCATCGGCCCAAAACTGATCGCAAAATTAAACATCAGCACGCCTTGGTGGAAAACCATTTGGTTTAAAGCACTCCTACTCGGCATCCTATTTACCATTGGATTTATTTTTTACAAAACCCGCATTGCTCGAATCCGCAAAGAAGAACAACAAAAAGCTAAGGTGGATAAACTCCTCGCGGAGGCCGAAATGGCCGCCCTTCGGGCGCAAATGAATCCTCATTTTATTTTTAATTCTTTGAACTCAATCGACTATTACATCATCAAACAAGATCAAGAAACGGCCTCCGATTATCTGAATCGTTTCTCCCGATTGATTCGCTTGGTTTTACAAAATTCTAAGAGTGATAAAGTGCCTTTGAAAAATGACTTGGAAGCGGTGCAATTGTATATCGAATTGGAAAGTTTGCGCTTTAGCAAAAAGTTTGAATACGACATCAGCATTGATCCCAATATTGACTTGGAAAATACCATCATTCCACCCATGCTCATTCAGCCTTATGTAGAAAATGCCATTTGGCATGGCTTGATGCAGCAGAAAGATAAAACAGGCTTCCTGCACCTTTCTTTGCACCTTGAAAAGGATTTCTTAATTTGTCAGGTAAAAGATAATGGAATCGGCAGAGCGGCAGCGATGGCTTTAAAATCCAAATCGGGAAGTCAAAGAAAATCCTTTGGCATGAAAATCACCAAGGATCGACTGCAAATGCTAAATACCATGGCGAAAGCCAAAGCGGAAGTCCTGATCACCGACTTAAAAAACATCGATGGATCTCCAGCGGGAACTCGCGTGGATCTAAAAATTCCCATTGAAAAATTGAATACTTAAATGGACAAAATAAAAGTAGTACTGCTTGACGACGAAGAGCATTCGGTAGAAACCCTGGCCTGGAAACTAGAACGTTTTTATCCGGAGATTCAGATTCTAGAAAAATTTACGGATGCGCCGGAGGCTTTGGAGTATTTGCAAAAGCATCCACTTGATTTGCTTTTCCTGGATATTGAAATGCCGCGACTCAATGGTTTTGAGGTATTGGAAGAACTCAGCTATCCCCTGCCCTTTGAGGTTATTTTTATTACGGCTTATGATGACTTTGGTATCCGAGCGGTCAAAGCCGATGCTTTGGATTATTTGCTAAAACCCGTACAAAACAAAGAGTTGAAAGCGGCTATAGAAAAATACAAAATCAAACATCAACAGCAAACTCCTTTGGAGCCACCGAGTACAACGAATGCTAAAACGGCACCGACCAAAATTGCCTTGTCAACGAATGAAAGCATAGAATTTGTTTTTCCAGAAGAAATTATTTGCTGTAGTTCCGAAAGCAATTACACCAGAATATTTTTGATCAATGGTCGAAAAAAACTCATTTCCAAAACCCTAAAAGAAGTCGAAAGCTGGCTGAGTCCTTTTGCCTTTTATCGGGCGCATAATTCTCATTTGGTCAATCTCCATCACATCAAAGAATACTTGCGAGCAGATGGTGGTTCTCTTTTATTGACCGATGGCAATACTTTGCCAGTAGCTCGAAATCGCAAGGAAGAATTATTAAAACTAATTGGCTAAAACAACAACAAAACTATGTTACAAATTTCTCAACTTTTTCAACTTTTCGCGCTACTAATCACTTTGGTTCTGATCATCCTTTATTTTTATGAAATTTTTAGGAATAAATCATTAATTAATGATGCCCTCTTTACATTACTGGTATTCCTTTTTTGGACAGCAGCCTTCTGCGTACCTCATAAGTCTGGCTATTGCGATGAAAGACTATTATTGATTGCAGTCTTTATTTCCTTTATCCCTCTTTACCAAAGATACGTCCGTAAAAAAAACAAAGTTGATTCTTTCTAAAGCTATCCAAGTTTAAGTTTCCACTAGACCGTTTTAATCCTCCACCAATCAATAGCGTATATTCCAAGGTCGTTTTATAAAACGAAGTTGTTTAAAAAAGCCGTCAATGATTTCTTGACAAGTCATTGACAACCAATACTTCAGCTATTTTTGGTCACCGTAGCTTTGGCTACGAAACAAAAAATGAGCTTCGTCTTGATTGACAAGCACTTATCAATAATTTCATCACGACTTTTCAAACAACTTCTACG
>CALLVY010000224.1 GCA_938015925.1 uncultured Saprospiraceae bacterium | reverse complement strand
GCTGGAGGATCATCATCTTTTCGTTCTCTGTACTGTCCGGAAAAGCGAAACCCGAGAATAGATTCTCCAGTATCTTTCTTTTTCAGAATTGGACCACTGATGTTGGCACTCAATAAATTGTAACCAAATTGATCTAGGTACTCAGAAGTCTCTGCTTCAAAGCCACCAGAGAATTTAGAAGAAGGGCCTTTCGTCGTAATAGAGATAATACCACCGGTAACATCTCCATACTCTGCACCAATACCTCCGGTAATAACTTGTAGCTGATCGATCTCAGATTGAGGGATCATACTATTTGATCCGCTTACACGGATACCGTCGATGTAGTAATCTGTTCCATTAGAACGAGATCCTCTTACACTAATCGCATCGCCGTCATCGGCGGCAGACATACCCGCAACAGATGCGGCCAAAGCATTAATGTCTTTGGTAGGTAAGTTTCGAATCTGTTCACTTGTGACGACTCCACCGGAACTAGTGTTGTCTTTTTGAATAAGTGGGTTCTTGTATTCTGTGACTACCACCACATCAAGGTCAATACCTCCACCCAATTGAACATCGAGTTTATTGTTTTGACCACCATTGGCAATCACTCCTGTAATTTTGTTGGGTGGAAATCCTACATAGGAAACTTCCACGTCGTAAGTACCAGGATCAATAGTTAGCTTATAGTTACCGTCGAAATCCGTACTAGTACCTGTAACAAAATTACCGTCTTTCGATAAAGTTACGTTTGCACCAATAAGCTCTTCGCCAGTATCTACATCTGTAATCTTCCCCCCTAGTGAAGTTTGGGCCATACCCCAAACCCCCATGAGAAGAAAAGTTAAAGAGAGTAGTAAATAACGTGCCATACAGTTGTGTTTAGAATATTATGTAAATTGCTAGATTCAAGAATAACGCACAATGTTAAGAAAATTAACTTTCATTTCAAAAAAAAATAAAGCTCCCTTGTCTGTGTTCTGACAAACCAGCGAGGCATTGTTTGCACTCTTAAAATCTACGATAAAATTAAGACAATTCTAGCCAGAATGATTCACCTATTATTCCCTTTAAGTCAGGTTTTTAAAATAGGTGCGCATCTAAGAAAGCATACTACACCAAGTGTAAATTGCTAACTTCCAGCAGTTTATCGATTCTGGGATACAAAAAAAGGAAAGAATTCCAAATACTATTCTGTCTTTATTCAGTGGTCAAAAGGATACGATCGAGCAATATACTTGCTAGTTTCTCCTTTGATTCTACAGTCCAACCGGCTACATGAGGAGAAAGGAGGACATCCGACCGTTTGTATAGCTCTCCATACAATTGATCTTCAAAACCTGAAAAGCTTGCCGTTTTCTCATTTTCAAAAACGTCCAAACAGGCTCCGCCAACCTTACCTTTTCTCAAAGCTTCCAACAAATCCAAGGTATTAACTACTTGTCCTCTGGAAGTATTGATCAAAACTACTCCATCCTTACAATTATTAAAGAATGCTTCATTCGCCAGATGATAAACTTCTTTATGAAGTGGCAGATGAAAACTTATGATATCGGCTTCTTTCTGAATCTCTTTTAAGCTTGAAGCATTAACATTTGGAAATTGATCTTCGAAATAAGGATGGTATTTATCATAAGCTAAAATACGTACTCCAAATCCAGACAATTTACTGGCTAAGGATTTTCCTGTATTCCCAAAGCCAATAATCCCAATCGTTTTCCCCCATATCTCCCATCCCCTCATCGCCTCTCTTCTCCAAATCTTTTGCTTTACTTCTCGGTCGCCAGGAATTAAATTATTGGCTAAGGCCAACAACATTCCGACCGCATGTTCGGCTACTGCATTTCGGTTGCCTTCTGGAGAACTAATAATTTCTACTCCTTTTTCTTTGGCATAATCCCGATCTACAATTTCCAAGCCGGAACCCAATCTTGCGATAAAACGCAATTGATGTCCGGCATCCAGCATTTGACGATCAATCAGAATTTTACTATTTATTACCAATCCAACATAATCCCCTACTTTCCCTCTTACTTCCTCCAAACTTATATTGGGTTGATCTTCGCAGTGGTATCCTGCTTTTTCCAAGCCCTCTCTTAATAAGGGATGTGCATTATCTGTAATTAGCACTCTTTGCATTCCGCGCGTGTTTTCAAATGTTGAAGTGTAAAGCTAATCATTAAATAATGGTATATTAAAAATTTCCTTTTCTATTTTTTGTAAAGCAGATGCCTTTTATTGTTTATTATTTTTTTTTGCTTTTAGCTCTAAAAGTTCCTTTTTTTTTTGTATCAATAACGCTACACTTTCCCTAAAAAAAACTCGGATATCCAAGCATTCTATCAAAAACATTCTGGATTGTTCTATTTTCTAAATAAGGGTTTATCTTTACCATCGTCTATGACAGCAAAACGAACGACTTAAGTTCGACATAGCTAATCGCTCTTGTCGATTTATTTTACAAACCTCCGCTCGGTTTTTTCATTTTTATCCCCTAAAACTATTTTGTCATAAAGGCTATTTCTAAATCTTTTTATTTGTCGCAATCATGAAGTATTTTGGTTTATACTGTTTTTTAGGAATTTTTCTTTTACTAACGGCCTGTCAACCAGCCGCTAAACAGAAAAAAAAAGCGTCTAATATCTATTCCAATTTCATTGTCCAATACCGACAAACCGATCGCCTGTTCCTCGCAGAAGCCAACTACGCCATAGGCGATTCTCTCGCCAATGCTCAGGCCACAGAGGTGGCTTCGGTAAGCTTCCAAGGTGGTTTAATGGAATTGAGTTCCTCCGCTAGAAAAGCATTATTCTACAAAACAGAGCGGCAGAGCGATTTCCAAAACCTCCTAAAATTCAAAACAACAGATGCTTCGGGTAAAAAAACGACAACGGATTTACAGTTCGATGCACTCGAATCTTTTTTAGTAAAAGGTCAAATCAGTAAAGAACAAGGACTCACTATTGCCTGGAAAGGACTCCCTCTCGGAGAAGGAGAAAATTTGCTCGTCTTAATTTCTGACCAAAACAACAAAGCAAGCAGTAGTACTATTCTGGGACCTACTCCACGAGCAGAAATCAAGATAGAGGGTGCTTTCCTGAAAGATTTAAAACAGGGAGCAGGAAACCTCCTGCTGGTTAGAAAAAAGAAAGGAGAAAAAATAGAAAGTCAATCTATTGTACAGTATGAACTGAGCTACTACACCATTCCATTAAAAATTGACATTCTGCCTTAAGTCAGTCCTTTCCCTCCATCACTCCCTTCGCTTACTAATTTGGAACAAGATTACTCTGTGTTCCTTCAAATCCTCATAGGGAAGATCCATCTCCCTGATCAAAGTCTACCTAAAAACACTAAGGTTAACAATAGTTTTTCTTTTATTGAAAAAATTTTTCAAAAACAGATGGCTTTCTGCCAAAGCCACCGTACTTTTGCAGTCAAATTCAGACGTACTTAAGAAACCACATCAACTTATGCCAAAAGATACCTCTTTAAAGTCTGTCCTCATCATTGGTAGTGGCCCTATCATTA
>CALLVY010000223.1 GCA_938015925.1 uncultured Saprospiraceae bacterium | reverse complement strand
TTTTATTTGATAAGCGGGGTACGGGGCTTTCTGATCGCGTTGTTGACTTTGCTACCTTGGAAGAACGCATGGATGATATCAGAGCGGTAATGGATGCCGTAGGTTCTGAGAAGGCCGTTTTGTTTGGGCATTCTGAGGGAGGATCTGTTTCTGCCTTATTTGCTGCGACTTATCCAAACCGTACGATTTCGCTTATTGCTTTTGGTATTTTTGCCAAGAGAATTTATTCTCCAAATTATCCTTGGGCGCCTACAAATGAAGAACGCCAGGAAGTGTATGATATGATTGAAAATAACTGGGGAAGTGGAGAAATGAACTTAGAATCTCTTGCGCCTTCAAAAGCTGATGACCCAGTATTTATGAGTTGGTTGGCCAACTATTTTCGCTCAGGAGCTAGTCCAAGTGCCGCCATGACCTTGACAAAAATGAATACACAGGTTGACATTATTGACATTTTGAGTTCGATAAAAGTTCCTTCTTTAATCATGCAACGGACAAATGATATTGATGTAAAGGTTGAAGAGGGACGGTTTATCGCAGATCGGATAGAGGACGCAAAGTTTATAGAGTTAGCAGGAAGTGATCATTTGTTTTGGACGGGTAATACGAATGAAGTTTTACAAGAAATGAAAGCTTTTATTTTGAACGTAAAACCAAAACCAATTTATGAAAAACAACTTTTCACTATCATAGTAGGCCATTTTATTTCAATGAAAAATAATATTGATCATCAAAATTATGTTGATCAATTGGTGAAAAAATACGGTGGCAATATTATTCAAAATAGCACTAGAACTTTTACGGTAATCTTTAAAGCACCAAGTAATGCCATACTTTGTAGTCACGATTTAGTAGGTGAAATGGCAGGGTTAGATTTGAAACTTAATATTTGGATGCACATTAAAGAATGTTATGCAGATCATGTGATGAGTACTGATACGGAAGGAAAAGTTGTTTCCGTACTACAGGAATTAAAATCGAATCAAATCTTGTTGACTCAGACACTAAAGAATTTATTAATAGGAGTGGAGTTAAATTTCTCTTATTACAAAACCGTAATAGACCCAGAGTCTAATGAGTCTAATGAGTCTATCGAGCTCTATGCTGTCAGTAAGATGGAGAAGCAAAAAGAACTTCCCAATGCGGATAAAATTTTACCAGCAGAAACCATTTCTTTTATGGAGGCCGTAATGCAAGCCATTCATGCTAACTTAGATAATGAATGTTTTGGTGTCGAAATGTTATGTAAAAAAATTGGTATGAGTGAAAGGAAGTTACAAAGGCGATTAAAAGCGATAACTCAAAAGCCGCCTCGCCAATTAATTTCTTCCATTCGTTTACATCGTGCAAAGGAACTAATAGCTTCCACCAATTATACGATCTCTGAGATTGCTTTCCGCACTGGCTTTACAAACCCTTCTTATTTTTCTAAAGCATTTAAAAAAGAATTTAGGATGAGTCCTTCTGATTTGAAAAAATAAAGGTAGACTTGGATTCTCACTTGTTTTCCTTCAGGAATAGAAGCTCTGGCTTCCCTGATCAAAAGGAATGATAATAACCCAATCGCAAACCGATAGTTTGGTACTCCACAAAAGAATCTCCTTCGAATAGATTAAAAATATCATCCCTTTCATAGGTCAGTCCTAGTCCTAAGGAACCCTTTAGAGAGATCGCACATTTAATATTTAGAGAGCTAATCAAGCCGATGCTTAAATCCTGGGAATAGTATGTATCATTTATTATTTCCTGGTCAAAAAAGTGTGCTCTCTTATAGTTGATAACACCATCAAAATGCTGAGAAAATTGAAAACGAAAACCCAGGGATGGCTCTAATGACCAGCGAGACTTTTTAAAGGCATAAGCCAATTCGAGAGGCACACTTAGGCGGTGAATAAAATTATTATGAATAATAAATCTTGTACTGGAAGTACTCAGGATTGCCACTCCTGGCTCGTAATAAGTGGTCTCCTCCGCTAGATGATAAACGGTACCTTCCTCTGAAAAAACTTCTTCTAATTCGGTACTGGAGCTAAGGCACTCATATTTTTCATAAATCGTTTGATAGGCTAAACCCAACTTTAAAGACCATTTGGAATTCAGCGTTCTTTGGAGACCGATGCCATTGGTTTGCATAAATCTAAACTGCTCGCAATTAAAGCCGCGCAAGGTTTCTCCAATGAATTTTGTACTAGGTTTATTGCCAATACTTATTCCACTTTCTATCCACCAGGAAGTGCTTGCTTTTTTCTTTTGGACCAAAGCATAGCTGGTGGTTTGATCTTTTAAGGATTCACTTCTGTTAAAAATAATCGGAGACCAATCTTTCGCCAAAATCGGTAAAGACTCTAAAAGACCAAATCTTTTATTAACCGCCGTATTCGTTTCTGTTTTTTCAAAGGCTGTATCTTGAGGAATAGAAAAAACAGTGGTGTTTTCCCCTCTCTTTAAATTTGTGATCTCGGTCATTAATTCCTCCGTTGGCATCACTGCCGGATTAGATTTGAGATTGGCACTCTTTATTTGTTGTTCCTTCTTAGTGCTGGATTTTGTTTGTGAATGGTCTACTTCAATATCTTGCTCTGAATTCCGCTGTAATTCTATGGGGGACTCTACAGGAAAAATGTTTGGTGTTTTCTGAGAATTTGTTTTTTGCTCTAGCTTGGAGATCGAATTTTTATTCAAGGAAGCATAGAGGTCTGCACTAGTATTCCACCACATCAGAAATCCGATCAATAAGACCGAACCTGCGGCACCAGAAAGCCACCAAAATAAAAGGCGTCTTTTCTTTTTCTGGTGCAATCTATTTTCGATGTTGTTCCAGACTTCATCCTTGTTCCATTTCGGTATATTCTGTTTGTATTTCATAATGTACCTTTTTTAGAAATGAATAAATTAGATTCCTTCGATTTTAAAAATTGTTTTAGTTGTTTTTTTGCTCTGGAGAAAATGGTTCTGGAAGCTTCTTTTTGGATGTTTAAAAGTTCTGCGATTTCTGCATGCGTATAACCATCAATAGCCTTTAATTTAAAAATGATGGCATATTTTTCATCCAGGTTTTGGATCAGTTTTTCTACATCTTCCTTTTCAAAATCTTGTAGCGCCGTATTATTGGTTTTCAAAATTTGAGCATGCAGATCTTCTTCATAAAAAACCAATTTTCTTTTCTTTCTCAAAAACATCAAAGCATAATTGACCACCACTTTCGCGGACCAGGATTCAAAGCTTCCCTTGTCTTTATGATACATTTTTATCTTTTCAAAAATCTGTACAAAGGCATCTTGCAAAACATCTTCTGCTTCCATTTTTGTAGGCACATATCTTAAAACAATCGCCATCAACCGATCAGCATGCTGATAGTAGACTGCCTTCTGAGTGGCAGGATCGTTTTGGTTTAATCGTTTTAAAATATGCGCTTCCAAAAATGTTGAGTTTTAAAGGTTTATTTACTGACTCTGAATCTCATGGTCATATCGGCAAAACTGCTATCATCTCCTTTAAGTTGTGCTTTGATTATTCCAGCATAGAAATCATCATCATCTTGTACGATATTGACATAATTGACCTTGCTGTCTTCGTCTAGGGTATATTCGACGCCATTGGCGGATTCTACACTTAGCTCTTTTACTTCCCCCATATGGTAGGCTGGACGATCACTTCCATTTGGCGTATAGATCGCCCAATTTCTAAGCTGGAAAGAAAGTGGAGCAGTGAAGTCATGAGAATAAACGGTTCTAGGACTGGTAAAGGCGATGTCTGTATAAGTCGTCTCCGTTCCGTCTAAATTTAATTCCAGAAAGTTTCCGGGATTAGGCGTGCAGATGTCAAATTGGTAGGAGGCTTCTACTTCAGTGTCAGAGAGGAACTTGCCATTGAAATGAACATTATCGTCACTTTCCACACCAACATAAAAAATACCAGTTTCACTGGGACAATACTCTAATGAAATAGCTCCAAGCGGTTGATCCCAGGCTACAGGAATAAACCCTGTTCCACTTTTATAATTAAAAGCTAATCCCTTGGCCGTCTGATAACAGCTAGAACCATCACTCTCTAGTTTCGTTTGAAAAATAGAAAAGCTTTCAGAAGATAGCTCTAGGTCTCCCAAGTCCTCGACTGGATCTTGACCTTGTACCGTGTAAGAAATATTATCGCTACAGGCTCCGGAAAATAGGGTGTATAAGGAAGTGGAGCTGAAACCATCATCTTCATAAATGATTTCAAAAGTGCCGTCTGCCTGAGTATTGACAAAACCATTAAAAACATAGTCGTTTGGTGGATCTACCAAAAGGCTTATTAAAAATAGCGTAACATCAGGAATAGGGTCGGCATTGGCGTCCACAATTCTACCGATCAGGGTTTTTAAATTACTCTGACCAAAACTTAGGTCTAATTCTGTATTAGAGGGGACTCTTGCCAGGTAAATATCTTCAACACGTTTATCTTCTGTTTCTTTAAAACGTTGTATGGATTTGGAGTAGGCCACTTTATTGGCTACGATATAACCTTCCGTTAAACTGTTCGGTACGGTCACTTTCCATTCTCCATTTTCGTCCGCTTCTGTTTCTAATTCCAGGTCGCCTAGTATCATCTTTATTCTGGCTTGCGGTAAGATGTTTCCCGAAGTATCTTTTACAATGCCGGTTAGAACCCTGGTTTCTCCTTCTTGCGGGATCACTTCCGTTTCTTCTTCGGTAATAACATCCGCTTCTTTTACACAAGAGTAAGAAAAGCTAAGAAAAAATAGGAATAAGCTATAAGCAATAATTCTTTTCATTTTAGTGATTTTTGATTTTGAATTGATCTAAGCGCTTATAAAAAAATGCATACATACTCTTAATATGAGATTAAATTGGAAAAGGTGACAAAGTAAGTAATATTTTTTTGGATATGTTTTTTGGGCCTCAGGAAGCAGGATTTATTGAATTATCGGTTCCAAGAGAGAGCGATGCTTCCATAAGTATTTCCAGATTTTCTTGTGTTTATCCATTCCAATGAATAACTTAGGGAAAGAGAAGTAGCTTTCTTAGACTTGATTTTTAAGTTTTTGAATGCTTTCTTTAAGGCTAAGGCAAAAAACCTTTTTGTGGGGAAGTCAAAAAAATATAACTATGAAACGAACAATTCAATACCTGCTTTATCTAATACTGCCTGTCTTCTTTACCTCTTCTTTGTCCGCACAAAAGGTGGAGGAAATTATCAAAGAATCCACTATAGAGAAAGATTTTTCCGACCGGAAATCTATCATAGAAACCATTGAGAATTTTTACATCGGTGATCACACAGGTAGTGTA
>CALLVY010000222.1 GCA_938015925.1 uncultured Saprospiraceae bacterium | reverse complement strand
GGCCTTTTTCGGCATCCAACAAAAAACAATCCATTGAAAAAATTAGTCCTTTACCTATTCGTCCTAAATCTTTTTTATGCCTGCCAAAACGAAAAAGAAAAAACAAAGGCAGAACTCATCTTCACCAATGCGCTCATTTGGACCGGCGATAAAAAGCAAGTGTATGCCAATTCTATGGCCATTACTGATGGGAAAATTTTAGCCATTGGCACCTCCGTGGAAGTGGCTGATTATAAAAGTACCACGACGAAGACGATTGACCTGGACGGCCAATTTGTCATCCCCGGTTTTATAGATAGTCATGTGCATTTGATGACTGGTGGTCGAAGTTTACTGAGTGTGGATTTGAAAGATGCGGCCACGCCGGAAGCGTTTAGCCAACGAGTAGGGGACTTTGCAAAAACCATAGAACCTGGCGAATGGATATTGGAAGGCAATTGGGATCATACCCTTTGGGGAGGGGAATTGCCACATAAAAATTGGATTGATGAAGGCACACCTGAAAATCCTGTTTTGATCATGCGATTGGATTGGCATATGGCTTTGGCCAATACGGCTGCGCTAACTTATGCAGGCATCGATAAAAATACACCAGACATAGAAGGCGGATTTATTGAACGCGATAAAGATGGCAACCCAACGGGGCTCTTAAAAGACAATGCCATGAATTTGGTATTGGATAAAATGCCTCCGATGACACTGGAACAAAAAGATAAATCTTTTCGGGCAGCGATGGATTATTTTTTATCCAATGGGGTGACCTCTGTACACGACGTTGATGGTTTAAACAAAGATTTTGAAAGTTACAGTACCGCCAAAAAATATCGGGCCGCTGGGGATTTAAAAGTGCGGATTTATGCTGCCACACCACTCAATGAATGGGAGCGATTGAAGGCGATGCCAGACGAAAGTGATGAGTGGTTGAAAACAGGGAGCTTAAAAGGTTTTGTGGATGGTTCTTTGGGTTCCCATACGGCTGCCTTCCATGATCATTATTCGGATGCCAAAGAAGACAAAGGATTTTTTATCAATAGTCAGGAAGATTTGTACCAATGGATTTTGGGAGCGGACAAAGCGAATCTGCAAGTGATGGTACACGCGATCGGAGACAGTGCCAATCATACCTTGCTGGACTTGTATGAACGCGTCCACAAAGAGAACGGCGCAAAAGATAGAAGATTCCGTATCGAGCATGCGCAGCATCTTAGCGCAGCGGACATCCCAAGGTTTAAGGAACTGGAAGTGATTGCAAGTATGCAGCCTTATCATGCCATTGATGATGGCCGTTGGGCGGAAGATTATATTGGTGCGGAACGCATCAAAACGACCTATGCTTTTCGCTCTCTGTTGGATGCTGGGGCGACCTTGAGTTTTGGGAGCGATTGGGCGGTGGCACCCGCTGCTCCGATTCAGGGGATTTATGCCGCGGTTACCAGGCGTACTTTGGATGGTGAAAATCCGGGCGGCTGGGTGGCGGCACAAAAAATCAACGTTGAGGAAGCTTTGATTGCTTATACGAGGGATGCCGCTTATGCTTCTTTTGAAGAGGAACTTAAAGGGACTTTGGAGGTTGGAAAATTTGCGGATTTTGTGGTTTTGAGTGGCAATATTTTGCAGATTGGAGGAGATATGATTCAGGAAGTTGGGGTATTGCAGACTTTTGTTGGAGGGGAAGAGGTGTATAGGGAATAATGATGCTCGTAAGGGGCCTGGCTAATTTTGTAAATTGAGTTTGTTGAAAGTATTGATAATCAATGGATTAAAATTTTGCTGGAAAATTAAATGATTTATAGTTAAATTGTAGAGAAAGAGGAAAAATGAAAACTCCTAGATGACCAAGAATGACTGTTAAAGAATACCTACAACATGAAGTTGATACTGGCCAAAAGCATGAGTATCATGATGGATTAATTTATGCTTTGGCAGGTGGGTCTTTAGAACATGCCTTGCTAATTGGAAATATTTATTCGGAATTGAGAAATGGATTGAAGAAAAAAGGATCAAATTGCAAACCAATAACTAATGATGCAAAATTGTATATAGCGAAAGAAGACAAATATCTTTATCCAGACACCATGGTTATTTGTGGAGAAATGGAACGTTCTAAAGATGTTAAAGATGCTGTGACTAATCCAATATTGATTGTAGAAGTGCTTTCCAAATCAACGACAGAATATGATCGAGGAGATAAATTTTATTTTTATAGACAAATTCCTACACTTCAGGAATATGTGTTAATAGAACAAAATAGAAGAGTTGTTGAAGTGTTTTACAAGAAAGAAAAAAATGACTTATGGAGTATCTCAAGGTATGAAGGTCTTAACGAAATTATAAAGCTTCAATCTATCGCTATTGAAATTAGCATGCAGGAATTGTATTTTGATATTGAAGAGGAGGGGTGAAATTTATCCATTCGATACGCATTTACAAAATTGATTTTTTTACTATTCTCAATGGCTATTGATTCGATTGCCAAAGGTCATCGGCATTATTTTTCCTTAGGAAATTTTCTCTAAAATTTAGCCTAACTCACAGGGCTGTGAAAGAATTTGATGCTTTGAGCTTTAATTGTTATTTTTGCTTGATGAAGATGGGGGCTCCCATCAAAAAAATTAAAGTATAAAAGTAAAACCCCGAAAAAAATGAAAACATTAATTTCCTTTTTAATTCAAGTATCCTTTATTTCCCTCGCCTATGCTCAAGAAGAATGTAGTGCAGAATTCTTATTTATGACCGTTCAGGAAATCCCCTTGGGATTGGCAAGTGATGGAAATAATTTTTGGGTCTCTGGTCGAGATAACTTAGGACAATCGACGATTACTATTCACGATGAATTGGGTAACTATTTGGAGACCATTAAAGAAGATACTCCTATCTCTGGATTAGAAATACAAGAGGATACCCTTTGGGGCGTAGAAGAACAGTTTTCTCGCTTGTATAAAATGAATAAGTTGACCGGAGAAACATATGAAGAATTTGGGTTGCCGAGTATGAATGGTGCGGATCCAAACAATTGGGGAATCGCATTTGATGGAACAAATTTAATTGTGGTAGAATATAGCATTGGGGCTGGTAAGCCTTCCTCTCTTTACACAGTAAATCCGATAAATGGAGAAGTATTAGATACCGTAGCGGTAGACTTGATCGGCCTGCTACCCGTTGAAATAAAAGATGGTGTGATGCTTGGGGTAGCAAGAGATAGCAGTAAGTTTTATGAGATTGATTTAGCAACAGGGGCCTTCACTTATTTGTCAGATTGGTGTTTAAGTGTGCCCTATGATATCGCATTTAATCCACAAGGAGAATTGTTTGGGATCAGTGGTTTGCTGCCGGATGGAACGCAGAGTGTGTATCAAATTGATTCTGTGGGCTTGAATACCAATGTTTTTGAAGCAAGAGATAAACAGGAAGCACTTCTCTATCCAAATCCAACTACAGGTATCCTAAATATTGAAATCCCCCATTGGAATAATGGGACTTTAAAAATAATCAATTCCTTAGGAGCAGTGGTTAGAATTGACCTTTTTCAGAATGGTCATTTTGAAAAAGATATCAGTAGTTTTGCACCTGGAATCTATTATATCTACCTGGAAAATGGAGAGAATCAGATCATCAAAAAAATTAGTAAACTCTAATGAAGTCTCCAAAGCAAAGGGAAATTGTTTTAAAAATATTTTAAACCCTAATATAAAATTCCTATAATTGTAGTCTACTAAAGGATGCTCAAAATCCTTGTTTCCTAAACGGTCTATTCGATATTTAGAGAAACACAAAAGAGCTTTTATTTAACCCCAATAAAACAATTACCATGAGTAATGCTGTAAGTATTTCCGGTTCCACGTATACCATTTCGGGGACGGTTAAAATGAAAGATACCAACGCTGGTATCTTAGATCTTCATGTATTGGTGTATGACAAGGATGTCGTATTTGATGATTTTCTAGGCATCGGAGTTACCGATCGTTCAGGAGCTTTTAGTGTTAGCTTTGAATCCTCAAAATTTGTAGATTTCTTTGAAAGAAAACCAGACTTGTACTTCATCGTCAAAGATGCAGGAATGGAACTGCTAACGACCAAAGATCATCCTATCGAGGATATCGATGAATCTACGCCACCTATAAATTTGGTGGTGGATAAGGTCAATGAAAAATTGCGAAACCTGATTAATGAGACTCCCGTCCCAGGATGGATTGGTGGATTTGCACAAGAGAATCCAAGCTATGGTTATAATCCAACTCCCAACTTTAATGGCTTATTAGATATGTTGGGAAACATGGATAACATTGGGCTACTAAAACGCCAACAGAAAGTAGTGTGGCCGGAGTTTAGTTGGAATTCTGAGCCGGGGGAAGCTGATCCCAAACGCTGTTATCAAATGTTTGCTCCTGATATTTCCAGACTAGGCTATACCGATGAAGGTCGGGTCTATTCTATCATTTGTCCACAACAAGGATTTACCTCTCCGCATCTTGGAAGCTTGAATGTAGAAGTTACCGTAACGGGAAATAGAGGTTGGGCTGATGAATCGAATAGAGAACTAGCAGCGGATATGGGCGTGGAAGGTCGAATCTGGTTTAGCCGTAGTGCACACAAACACAAATTTGTAAAACTGTTTTCGAAATATTTTTTAGAGAACAAACTAAAGTTTCCATCCACTAAAGAAAATGCGATCGTCGTAAAAACCCATTTGCCTGGCGATCCTACTCAACCCATTTTTCCATTAACCAAAGGGCCAAGTCCGGTCTCAGAATTTCCAATTCCTGCGTTTGCCAAGCATGAAGAAATATCTTGGTCTATGGGACATTTGAGTGTACAAATTGGCGCTATCGAGCCGACGAATATTGAAATTGTAGATGATTTTAATCAAATGGTTTTGGACACTTTTAATACCATCGGTGGTAATATGCTAAAAGAGGGCAATATCTTGTCCTGGAATGTGTGGTTTACGGCTCCAGAACTAGTGGATCAGGAAGAGTGGCAAAATCATGCAGATTATTGGCGGGAATCTATAGATGCCGATCATGGTAGTCCTGATGGAGAAGGTACCATTGCAAGACATTTTGACGGAACACCTTTTGAGCCACTTAAGGAATTATTAATAAAAGAATTGCCAAGGATCATTGCTTTCGGTGAAAAACATTTGAAAGTTCCTAGCTAAGATTTATATTTGTTGTATTACAATAGTCTAAGCGGTAGCCTTATCAATTTTGTAAGGCTACCGTTTTAGTTTATGCTGATTTTGTGTTGAGGCCGCTCTACAGACAAATCTAAAAAGAAATGATTTTCATCGCAGGTATAAGTATTGCTCTTTTTATTTCCGCCTTATTATTGGTAAAAAAAGACAAATCAACCTCTGATATTTTTCTTTTTTTATGGATGCTTTTAAATGCGGTACATCTTTCTTTTTTCTACCTTTTTTATTCGGAAACTATTTTCGATTACCCTCATCTATTGGGCGTGCAATTTCCCTTTCCTCTACTGCACGGAGTGTTGTTGTATTATTATGTTTCATCCGTCACCAATCAATTGCCCAAAAATAGAAGCATTGTCTTTTTGCATTTAGTGCCGACTATTCTCACCTTCCTCTATTTGATCCCTTTTATTCTCCTTCCTGCGGCACAAAAAATTGAAATATTTAAAACAGGTGGACAAGCTTATCTCGTCTTTCAAAAAATTCTATTAATCGCGGTTTTTCTTTCAGGAATTGTATATGTAATCTGGTCAAGTCTCTTATTGCGAAAACATAAAAAACGAATAAGAAATCAGTTTTCTAATATTGAGGAAATTAATTTAAAGTGGTTGCAATTTTTAACCTATGGCCTAGGAGTTGTTTGGTC
>CALLVY010000221.1 GCA_938015925.1 uncultured Saprospiraceae bacterium | reverse complement strand
TAAAACAGCTCTTGAGGCAAAAGGGAATCAATGGCGAGATTTAACCGTTCAGGCCTCCATTTTTTACCAATAAAACAAGCCATGAAAAACGAAATCCAAATCATCTGGAAAGACCTTTCCCAAGAATTATATGCCTTTGTTTTTAGCAAGGTAAAAGAGGAAGATTTAAGCAGAGACATCGTTCAGGAAACCTTCCTCAAGGCACACCTAAATATCCACCAACTCAAAGATTGCTCAAAACTAACGTCCTGGATTTATCAAATCACCAGAAATGCCATCAACGACACCTTTCGCCATAAAAAGCATTGGGCCAACCTAGAACACCTGGAATTAGCCCAGGAAGAAGAACCCGGTTTTCAGGCCTTGTCCAATTGCATCAACAGCAAAATAGAGCAACTGCCCAAGTCCTACAAAGAAGCCATGATCCTCACCACCTTCCAAAACCTCAAACAAACCGACTTAGCAGATTATCTGGGAATCTCTTATTCTGGCACAAAGTCTCGAGTCCAACGAGCAAAAGATAAACTAAAAGACCTCGTCGCCGATTGCGAAAACGTAGAAACCGACGAGAAAGGCAATATCATCGCCCACGATTTGGATGAGTAAAATCTTCTTTGATTGACCTAAAACCAGGGAGAGTCAAAGGCTTTATAAAGTTTTCTAATTTTTTTGCGTCTTTTTTAGAATCCTCCGTCTATCCATTATTAAAACATTTTTTTACGATTAAAAAAGAGATTATGGATAAGATAAAAACAGTAGAAGTTCAGATTCTAAATGCTTTTGTAGACAATGGTGCCGGAGGCAATCCAGCTGGTGTCGTTTTGGATGCCGATGATTTGACGAATGTCCAAAAAAAGAAAATAGCCGCAGCAGTTGGCTTATCAGAAACCGCCTTTGTTTCCGCTTCGGCAATCGCAGATTTTAAACTAGATTTCTTTACGCCCAATAAACAAATCGCCCATTGCGGGCATGCCACCATTGCTACTTTTTCCTATTTGAGCCAACTGGGAAAAATTCCTACTCCAGCCACCTCCAAAGAAACCATTGACGGCATTAGAAAAGTGAGCGTCAAGAATGGTTTGGCTTTTATGGAACAAAAAGCGCCCAATTATACGGACGTGTCGCATAAGAAACAAGCCATTTTAGCTTCCCTTTCTTTGCAGGAAGAAGACCTCCTAGAAGGTGCAGAAATAGCAATGGTCCATACGGGAAATTCCTTTTTCGTGATCCCCGTTGCCAATGCGGAAATCCTAAAAAACATCCAAGCCAATTTCGATCTGATTAATCAATTGAGTGAGGAGTTTGATTTGATTGGCTATTACGTTTTTTCTCAGGATACTGCGGAGCAAGATAGAGAGGTGACGACGCGCATGTTTGCCCCCAGATATGGCATTGAAGAAGAAGCTGCAACGGGCATGGCCGCAGGGCCACTTGCTTGCTATCTTTATGATAAATTGGAGGTAAAGAAAAATAGATTTTTGATCCAACAAGGAAAGTTTATGAAGGAGCCATCGGTTAGTTTGATTATTGTAGACTTGGAGATTAGAGAAGGTGAAATCATAAGTTTAATGGCAGGGGGGAAAGGCATCTCCGTTGAAAAAAGGCAGATTGTTTTATAAACAGGATCGCACCAAAAACCTTAAGCGCCTCTATTGGTACCATTTCATTATCGCAAAAAAAAAATCCGCAGATTCAACCATTCGAAAATTCGAGCGGTAAAATCTGCGGATAAAAAATTGCTATTTGCAGGGCAAAGCCCTTTAACTAAATCTTAGATTTATCTTTTCCTAATCTTCCCACAACTTAATGAATCGGCCATAAGCAGCAGGTCCATTTCCATGTCCAATGACATTGTAATACCCAGATTCCAAGTCGCGAACATCAATTTGAATTTCATTGTTGCCCTTAAGTACCGCTCTTTTCACCTGATGTACCTTTTGTCCAAGGTTGTTGTATAAGTCGATTACGATTTCCTGATCCTCTGGAGAATAAATAACCAGGTTGGTCTCCTCAATAGATGGATTTGGATAGATCTTTTCAATTGCCATTCGCGAAGTTGGACCACTCAATCTAGAAGTATTATTCGAAGCGACAGTAGTGGTACTTACATTCACCGTTTCGGTGATTTTGCAGATTTCATTCCAACTGGCATTCAATAATTTTATTTCCACATAATGATTACCCGTAGTAAGTCCACTTACCACTTCAGGATTACCACAAGAAGCATCCAAGCAATTCAAAGCAGTAGACCAGTTTGGTCTAAAGACCTTCATCAAAACATGGGGAGCAGAAGCTCCAGTGATCGTGATCGTACCAGCCGAAGCCGTAATACTAATCGCGTCGCAATCTGTTCCGCCACCGCCAGTCACTGTAAATGCTCTTGCTTTGGTATTGTTCCCTTCATTGCTCTCTGCCAAAACATCATCTGCATCCACCTTCACAATCAAAAAGTAATTCCCAGGAGCTAAATTAGCAGGAATAGTAGAAGCCGCTGGAACATTATTGGACACATCACCTGCATCAAAATTTCCAGTAACAATGGTTCCATCCTGAATGTCATTGGCACTCAAAGTATTATCAGTAGAGATATAAGCTTTGACCGTAAAGTCGCCAACGATATCTGCGGTTCCAATATTCGCCAAGTCAAAGTTGTAACTCAAAATCGCACCTGCCGCAACCGATGCATTCGGAATCGTTAAACCAGAAAGTCTCATGTCTGGCTCTTGACCACCAGAAGAACAAGGCGCTGGAGGAGATACACTAAAGGTCTTGCTGATACTGGCATTGCCTATTTGAGTAGCCGTAAAACTTTTGCTACCATCCGCAATTAAGAAAGGGCCAACTGGTACTGTACTTCCATAAGCAGCAGTAGCAACTCCTGCTATCGCCCAATTGGTTCCAGCACAACCGGTTCCAGCTAAATTGATACTAAGAGCAAAAGTCCAGGTATCATCGCTAGCATTGTTCGGAGTACCTGCATCATTACAAATGATGTTTCCAACAGTGTGTTGCATTACGGTACAAAGGTTTGGACCGCCTCCAGCAGTGCTGGCTTCGTCGTCTTCATTTACCGTAGGTGGTGTTCCATTATTGGGTTGACTATCGCTATCTGTTTGAGTAGCAGCGGTCACTTGTGCATAGGCTACAGGAGCACTAGCAATTCTCAAAAAGTAGTTGACTGTTAAAGTTGCAGATCCATTGGCAGGAATGCTTCCAACATTCCAAACTTCATTTCCCGCAGGGGAGAAGCTACCTTGAGAAGCCACATATTCATTACCTCCGGTATACACTACACCGTCTGGACTTTTGAATTCTACGTTTACATTCGTTGCCGTTTGTGGTCCGTCATTTGTAATCGTGGCTGTCACAGAATAAGAACTCCATTGGGTAGGATTAGCTGTACTTTGTTGAAGCGCAAGTGCGAGGTCGATCTGACCTGTTCCTTGTGGATTGACGGTTACATTGAAAGAACAAGTGCTGGTGTTTCCAGCGGCATCTTGTGCGGTATAAGTGACCGTAGTGGTACCGAGTGGGAAACTTGCTCCCGAGTTATGAGTACTCGTCAGGCTAGGATTACCTGCGCAATTATCGCTGGCACTTGGAGCAGACCAAGTAGCGGTAGCAGAAGATCCAGAAGTTGTTCTGGTGATATTGCCAGGGCATCCAGAAAGAACTGGATCAGTTACATCCGGAGAACAAGGATCGGTCGTGTTTGAGCAGCTTGCCGGGGCTTGTACTGTAGTCGTTCCAGTACAAGAGGCATCTAGATTATCGGTGACTTGAATAGTGAGTGGACCAGCACTGATCGCAATGTCGTTTATCGTTACAGTAGTTCCGTAAGTACCATTTCTAGTTTGGTTGATTTCTGGAATGAAAAGTTGGAAACCAGTACCCGGCACTGGATTGACTACTACAACTTGAAGATCGTATTTGTCATCAGCAGGATTATTAGGCGTACCATTGTTTTCACAATCTCCTGGGAAAGCGTTGATGGAGACGGCGCAGACGGCAGTACCACCAATAATCGCTTCATCATCTTCCTGTACATTTGGCCAATTCGCATTTCCTGGGCGAGAATCAATGTCTGGTTCTTTGTGGTTGCCTACCTGTCCATAAGGTTGTATTTCTGCACCATCCTTACGGAAATAAAAATAAGTAACAGTAGCACTTTGACCTGCGGCCACTCCTCTACCAAAAGGAGGGGTACTGGTAAAGCCAGTGTATAAAGGAGTGGTTCCTCCTTGCGGAATGGCATCACTTGAACTGGCGATAAAAGTTTGTAAGTTGACGCCCGTTGCAGGAATGGTTCCACTATTGGTGACGGTATAGGTCACTTCGAAATTAGACCAAGGGCCAGGATTAGCAGGACTCATGCTAACGGATAAAGAAAGGTCAATATTCGCACCAGGCAAAGTAGCACCTCCACCAGCACCAAGCCACTGATTGATATCTACGCGGAAAAATTGCTCCGCTTCCGTGCGGAAACAAAGATCACCTCCCAACAAAAACATTTTACTACCTGCTACGGCAAATGGTAAATTATTAGCCGTTTGGAAACTAGCACCTCCATCTGTAGAGTATAAAAGTTGATCATCAGATTTTATAAAAAAGTAATTGTTGTGAACAACGATTGGAAGGAATTGATTTTGGAAATAATCGTCTCTGCTTACCGTTGGAAAATTGGCACCATCTAGTAATTGCCAATTCAATCCTTCATCTGTACTTTTCGCTAAACGTAGAGAAACAATTGTATTGACACCGCCAGATACATATCTTTCAATACTATACATGGTGTTGGTAACATTATCACCTATAACATCGAAATTCCAAAAGTAGCCATCATTATGAAAAGCCCAGGTGTCACCTTGGTCCGTAGACTTAAAGATACCTTGAGAATTCAGACCGTTTCGGCGCCAAGAGTATAAGGTATTGCCTAATCCAACAACATTAGCATCATTGGAGGCAACCGTTGAAGCATCATTGGTCAGGTAGTGAGTTGTGCTTGGGTCAGAATAAGAACTCGTTTGCATGGCTCCCTCAAAGTATTTGATGGTAGACGCCCAATTTGACATTCTGAACCCTTCTGTAAAGTTCTTACCGTCTGTTGTATTCCATACATATCCACCTGCGTGATGTGCTCTTTTTCCATCCAAAAGTGGCATAGATTCCAAAGCAATAGGAGGCCGTTCGGCAGGACTAAAACTAGTCCAATTATCAGTAGAAACAAGAAAAGGAGTAATATAAGCTTCTCCATTACTATTGTAAAATATATTGGGAACATGAGGTTGAAAACCTGGTAGCAAATTGGATAAGTTTCCATCCGCAGTAATTCGGTAAGGATAGTAGTTTTTATAAAACCCAGGTTCTGATATTAATACTGGACTATTGAAATTGGAGAAGGAAAGTCTGTATGATCTGGTTTGATAAGAAAAACCTCCAGCACTGACAAAAATATTGTTGTCCAAAATCTGTGCTTCTCTATAATCATCATTGGCGGTCGTCGTCGTATAATTGGTATAGCTCGCTCCACCATTGGTAGAGGTATAGCCCCTTAGTTGAGTGGAGTTATTTGTCCAGCTGATTAATTCAATGTTATTGTTTTCAACAGAAGCGGCATAACATTGCTCAGGAAGATTCAAGGTATTGCTAAGCGAACCATTGTTTTTATTTCTATAAAGGAGTTCATCTTCAAAAAGAAAAACATAATCATTAGCGGTTACACCAGCATACTGAATGCTATTGGATGGGTGACGGAACAAGAGGCTCCAGCTTTGGCCTTTGTTCGTGGTCACATAGATACTGGCGTCATCTCCAGAAGGAGCGATTCCATTGGACTGAAATCGGATGATATAGGTATTGGCATCTACTTGGTAAAGGTCATGGTCGTAACCATAAGTACCATTAATGCTACTAAAAGCATTTTCCTCTACAAAAGACTCCGTAAGAGTGGTTCCTCCATCACTGCTAGAATAGATTTTCCATTCCGTAGAAGAAAAGACAGATCCTGTATTTGCAGTAACGAAAAGTACATCATCGAATACGCGGCATCGATCATGAATGAATCCTTGCGCTGCAAAGTCAGCAGAAGAAAGCTTCTGTTGCCAAGTGTTACCGGCATTACTACTTTGATAGATATTATGCGTGGTGACCACGGTACGGTCTTGACCGTTTTGGTCATAAGCGATGGGGTAGCTCGGGGAAGACCCTGGGTTTTCCCAAGTTTGTGCAATCGTGTTTTGTGAAAAGCAAAGTAGGAGTACCAATAGGCACCAATAATGTGTTTGTAATAACCTCATGATCATAGTTTTTTAAATAATACTTTTACCAGGCAATGGTCATTGCTGGTGGATAATTAAAATATGTTTTGAAAAGGTTGTCTTAAGTTCGGGAATAAAATGGGGGAAATAACTCGATTAAAATAAGTTTGGTTTCTAATGTAAGTTTTTCGATTAATCTGCCTGTAAGGTGCGAAAGATCTGGTGTTTTTAGCCTGCAAAAGGTTAATAAAAACACTTCATTTGGTTAAATATCCTTGTGTTTACTGGAAAATTGGGAGGGGGAACTGCCAAATCGGTCTTTAAAGGCTCTTCCAAAACTATTTGGGCTAGCGAATCCGACTTTGTATGCAATTTGCGAAATATTTAGTTCATTCTCAAGTAAAAGTTTCTTTCCAGCTTCCAGCCGGTACTGCCTTATGATTTGGGAAGGGGAGGCATCCGTGGCGGTTTTTATCTTTTTGAAAAGTTGGACCCGGCTCATTTTCATGCTTTCTGCTACCTTTTCGACAGAAAGTCCTTCGTTGGCTACTTCCGCTTGTACAATCTCTAGAAATCTTTTCAGGACAGGGTCGATTGCTTCGCTCTTCTCAAGAGGTTCGGCCTGCAAATTTAAGGTAAGGCTTCGAGTAGCCGCAGCAATTTCTTTCTTCTTTTTTTGGTTGAAAAACCAGAATACCCCAGTACCAACGGCTAAAAGACTAAGTCCCAGCATCAACATCCTTAACAAGGAGGTCTGTTTTTCTTCTATTATCTTTTTCTCTAGTTCTTTGATCTTTTGTTCATTTTCGGTTTGATCAAACTTGGCTTGGGCTTCTCGCAGCTCTACTTCTGCCGATTGTAAGCGAATAGAGTCGGTATATCTTCCCTGTTCTCTTTGAAAGAAAAGGGCTTTTTCATAATTCCCTTTTTGTTCCGCCAGATTGGCTAAAACCTGGCAGGTTTCGGCTACGGTAAAATAGACTCGTCTTTCTTTCGCCAAAGCGAGTGCTTCGGCAAGGGTAACTTCCGCCGCTTCAAATTTCCCAAGGCGAGCTTGTGCATCACCAAGATTAGTTAGTGCAATATTGAGACTCGGATGTTCCAATTCTCGCATACGAGG
>CALLVY010000220.1 GCA_938015925.1 uncultured Saprospiraceae bacterium | reverse complement strand
AAAACCGTTGTGAAAAAATTTGACTTACAAGATAGGCTAATCGACTTTAGTGTTGAATTGATTCAAGCTTTAGATTTATTACCTGGCAATGTAATCGGAAAACATCTGAAGGGACAATTAACTCGATCAGGAACTTCTCCTGCTTTAAATTACGCAGAAGCTTGTGATGCCGAAAGCAGGAAAGATTTTCTTCATAAAATAAAAATTGTATTGAAAGAATTGAGGGAAACGTCTGTTGGTTTGAAAATAATTAAGCGACTTGAGCTTCTTGACTTAAAGACGACGACTTCTCTATTAAAAGAAGCTGATGAATTGACTGCCATTTTAAAAAAGAGTTATTCTACGGCAAAACTAAATTTAGCGAAGGAACGAAGTACTCGTAGGAAGGGATAGGGGTATTGATATATTCCCCATTAAGTCTTTGGAATATCCAATGGGGAATTAGGCTTGTTCAGAAAAAGAAAAAGGCGGAAATTTAGTACTGGAAAAAATGTTGAATATCGAATATCCAATAATGATTTTTTGACGAAAAATCGTGCGTCTATCGGGGGTATTGGTTCATCAACGAAGTGACTTCTTTCACTCTGTATTGAATAAATCTAAATTCAGTACTTACCAATTCTTTGACATTCCCATAAAGTTTAACAACGGAATCTTGAATAAATCCTAATTCGTCTGTATCCTGATATCCATCGTCTAGCCAAAATGGTCGCTGCACCTCATATCTGGGATTCCTTTTTAGGCGAGTAAGGAAGGAAAATCCACTCTGATCAAAGTTGCTAAAGGTTTTTCGGCTTTTCAGTCCATTATCGAACACCTGAATATCTCCCTCCTCAGAAGTCGCATTTTCAATAATTTTCCTAAGGGAAGTTTCTTCTGCCAGATGAGGCTGATCTTTATGAAATTCCATTTTGATAAGAAAGTCATCCGAAAATTCGGTGATTAATTTTATCTGAGTTTTACCCTTTTTGGTATTTCCCACTTTCATTCCTTCAAGTAGATGACTGAAGGTCGCTATCATCGTCGAATCATAATATGATATCCCGCTAAACGCTTTTGTCCATACAATTCATCTGCTTGCTGAAAATACGGACTCCTATAGTTTTTTGAAAAAAGGTGCTATCAATATTTATTAGCCGAATTCATTTTATAGTTATCCTTAGAATTGTCAAAATTTATGATGCTAAGGCTGCAACATTCGTCTTTTCGGTGAAACATTTGCCTATGGTTTGGAGCAAATGCAACATTTCCCTATGGCAACTGCTACATCCATCTTAACACTCCACTACAAGTTGACCTTACCTTTGAGAAAAATATTTACTAACCCCTTAAAATTTAATTTATCATGAGTAAGCATTCAATTGAGATTTTATCAATCTATTGCAAAGATACCGGAAGTCGACATACGGACGGTGTCTATTTGGAAATTCAGGCCGATGCTGGAGTTCAAGCACGTCTCCCAAACATTCCAGGCGAACCACTCTCCGTTCGACCTATGTCTAATGGAGAAACTTGGTATCTCACTGGCAGCACAACATCGGGGCGAACGTTCAACTTTGATCATCTGCTTACCGTTGCCGTTTGGGATCAGGATATAGAGTTGGATCCTTCTTCCGCCACTTTTTTAGTCAATTTTAACTGGGAGCCTACTGGAACGCCTACCAATTTTACAACGAAAAGCATGGTCAATGTTGACGGTGCAAATTATACGATCAAATATCGGATCCTTGACTAAGGATCGTGTAAAGAATAACTTATAACATTTGGCTGCTTCCTTTCTTCCTACTCTTCGTTGGCAAAATACTCGTTATGCTACGGCATAAGTCGCATTTCACCGCCTCGATTAGAAACAAAGTAATCTACCCAAACATTTATAACTTATTCTTTACATGATCCTAAACATTCAATCCGTAAAAATTTCACTATTTCTTTTTATCCAAAAAACAAAAATCATGAATAATAAAATGAACCGGCAAATATCGCCTTATATCAACACCTACGATTATTTGAAACATTCCTTTCCTAAAGCATCCCAGAAAAAGAAACCTGATGCGGAACTCTCTGACCTTGATCGCAAAGCGCTTACAATGGCTGCAGAAATATGGAAAGATTATATCCAAACCCAAGAGGGAAAAGATTTTATGGAATCCTTTAAAACCATGGATTTGCCAACGGCACAAAGAGCCGTATCTGATCTCCTAAAAGGTCCTGTATTTGACGCAGTTAAAGCATTGTATGATATCGCCAATGATTATGGTATCATCCCTCATTCTTTTTCCATTGCCTTAAATGCACAGGTTGAATTTATTGTCGGGTTGAATGTGGTTTTAGGTGCAGCCATTGGAATAGGAGAATCCAGAACTGCTGAGGCATCAGAATTTCTATCCGTCGGTTTGGTGGAAGGTTTAGAGGAAGATGTATTTGCTGGTGTCCAATTCGGAATTTGGTCGCCAACACCTGAGAACCTTGGCGGATTTTCTTGGGCTACCGAAGTAGATTTAGGCGATGGTGTTGATGTAGATGCAGCCGTCATTTATAATGTCACCCAACTACTCGGAGCAACAGTTACAGTTGGAGCGGGAGAAGGTCTTGGTATTGCAGAAGAAGAGAGTTGGACCTTTATTTTGGGTACTCAAGGTGGTGGCGATAAAGATAATTATCTACAACCTGCCTATCAGGACCCCGCTGGAAAACCAAACTTTTTGAGAATCGTAAAACTAACTTGTAAAAATCAAAGTGAGTCTGGAAATGATGAAGTCTTTTTAAACTTCTCTTCTGATTCTGTCGATAATTCTGGAACGAATAAAACCTATTACTATCCTACTTACGATTACTACTCCATGGACGATAACGACGACCATGCATGGCATAATTGGTATACAGGATGTGGAATATGGTTCAATAATCAAGTTTATTTAAAAATATGGGATGACGGTACCGGGAATAGACATCAGAATGCAGATCTAATGCTTAGTAAAACGATCAATTTATCTGATTTTGCTGGTGTGGGTTCCACAAAAACATATAACTTGGTGAATCCGGACGGTGCTGGTAAAATTGAATATACGGTCGTGGTAAAACTTCTAGCAACAGACGTTGTACACCAAAAACCGCAAATTCCAGCTTTACCGCATAAGAATCAGATGTCCACATTGTAGGCTTTGATTAAACGATAGAATTAATGGACTTCTGGTGTAATTTAATTATCCCAGAAGTCCATTTTTTTTAATCTCGCTGGGGAGCCTTCCAAATCGTTCTTTAAACTTTACCGAAAAATAGCGATCATCAGAAAATCCTATAACCGAGGCTATTTCGTTGACATTACCTTCCTTGTTTTCTAATAGTTCTTTAGCCCTGTCTAGTCGAACATTTCGAATGTATTCCACCGGGCTCATCCCTGTTAAGGCTTTCATCTTTCTAAAAAGTTGAGATCGACTCATAAACATTTTGCCCGCTAAATATTCCACAGAAAAATTGGTAGCCCCCATTCCTTCATGAATGTTTCCAATTATTTTCCTTAGAAAAGAGTTGTCCACTTTAGAAAATTCAGCTATCAATTCTTGATTGCCCTTCAAACTTTCATTTTTGTATTTCGCCTGTAAAACCCTACGTACTTCAATCAACTTTTCGATCCTTACCAACAATTCTTCTGTATGAAAGGGTTTCACCAAATAAGCGTCAGCGCCCGATTTCAATCCTTGAATTTTGCTGTCCATTGCGCCTCGGGCCGTTAATATGATAATCGGAATATGTGCCGTTAATTCTTGATGTTTTAACTCATTGGTCAATTCCAGGCCATTTTTTTTCGGCATCATTAAGTCAGAAATTATTAAATCGGGAATGGTAGCTATTGCTTGCTCTACCCCTTCCTGACCATTACTGGCTTCTATGATTTGGTATTTTGATTCTAGAGATAATTTTATAAATGTTCGCAGCTCTGAATTATCTTCCACAACTAGCAAGAGAGGGCGATCATCCGAATTAGCTGACTGTACCTTCGAATTGCCAAGCAGTACTATTGGACTCCCTTTCAATCCAGCTGGAGCAATCATTTCTTGTTTAAAGCTTGTCGTTTCCAATTCTTCAATCATAGGCATCACAACTTCAAAAGAGGTCCCTTGATTAATTTCACTTTTCACCTTTATGGATGCCTTCATCAATTCAACCAATTCTGAAACCAGAGACAATCCTATTCCTGTGCCTTCTGCCTTTCTTGTGTCTGAGCCATCCACTTGATAAAAGCGATCAAAAATATTTGCCAGATGTTCTTTGCTAATTCCTATTCCCGAATCATTGATTTCAATCACCAATTGGTTGGCCCATTGCTCTTCTGTATTTTGATTTTGCCGGGTACTCATTTTCAATTCTACGATTCCTTCTTCCGTAAATTTTATAGCGTTGGACAACAGATTATAAATCACCTTTTCTAGCTTATCCTTATCAAAATAAAATTCATTGATATTTTTATCCACTTTCATTTTTAAATCAATTCCTTTTTGGTCTGCAAGAATCAGGAAGGATTGAAAAATTGGGCGAATGACCTCAACTACGTTTCCCCGGCGATTGATGAGCTTCATTTTGTTGTTTTCAATCTTTGATAAATCCAAAAGTTGATTCACCAGAAAAAGCAATTGTTCCGCATTCTTTTTTACGAGTCTTATTTGGGAAGAAAAGGGCTTAGCTGGATACTCCTTGAGTAGCTGTCGTATAGGTTCAATAATCAAAGTAAGCGGCGTTCGAAATTCATGGGTGATGTTTGAAAAGAAATTTGTTTTTAGTTCATCCATTTCGATCAACCTTCGAGCTTCTTTCTTTTCAAATGACAGCTGATTTTCTAACTTCATTCTCTGCAATTGAAATTGGTATATGCCAAAAAGGAAACTAAAAAAAAGCACCGCATAACTGAAGTAGGCAAGATTTGATTTCCACCAGGGTGGCTTAATCTGCAATCTTACTTCCGCAATTTTATCGCTCCAAATCCCACTGCTATTGGTCCCTTGCACTTTGAAGATATAATCTCCTGGTGGCAAACTAGAATACAGCGCCATCCGGGAGGTTCCAACATCATTCCATGCCTTATCATGACCTTCTAAAAGGTACTTGAATCTATTCCGATCTGGATAAGTAAAGTCCATTGAAGCATATTCAAAAGTGATCAGGTTTTGATCATGCTGTAATACGATTGCCTCCTTTTCCTCCTTGGGTTTATCAATAACGATGAAGTTGGGGTTATTGTATACCATCCCCTCGGACGGCAAGGTGTAAGCGATTTCTTTATTATTAATCTTTAGCGAAGTGATAATCAAGTTTGGTTGAAAATCATTAAACTTGATACTATCTGGATGAAAGGAATTAAACCCATTAACGCCTCCAAATACGAATTTCCCTGATGGCATTTTTGCACAAGCCCTGGAATTAAATTCCAAAGACTGTAAACCATCTTCCAATCCAAAATTTCTGATTTCTCTACTTCGAGGATGATAGCGGCAAATCCCCTTATTGGTGCTCATCCAAAGATGACCGGAATTATCTGAAAGAAGGCCATAAATCACATCATCAGGAAGTCCATCTTTTGTGTCCAGATTATTGAATTCTCCTTTCTCTTTGTCAAATTTATTGAGGCCTCCCCCTCGGGTTCCTACCCACAAAAACCGATTCGGATACAAGGGATCATCGCAGATTGACAGCACTTCGTTATGGGAAATAGAAGTCGGATTTTTAGGGTCAAAAGGATACTTCACATACTCCTCGGGGATTCCAGCTTCGGAAAATTTAATTTGAAGCAATCCCTCAGAATAATTTCCGTACAGATCATGATTACTATCTTCCATCAAATAGGTAATTCCCGATACATTATCTTCCTTTTCATATATCTTGATCTTCGCAGTTGCCTTATCAATTTTTACTAATTGCTCGTTTAACAGGCCCCAAAGTTCTCCTTTATGATTTTCAAAAAGGAAGGTTATACTTCTATCCAAATTTGAAAATGCTCTCTCCAGAACAACTTCCTTTTTTCCATTCAATTTTACCAGCTTGCTTTTAATCTGACCTTCAAATACTTGTTTATTGCCTTGCCAATAGAATCCTTCTTTATCTTGAAAATAAAATACCAAATCATCCATTGGATTTTCTATATACTCTTTTGACAACAGATCATATAGGCCTCCTTTTCTACTCCCATGGTAACGAATGGCTAGCGTTCCTTCTTTCTGCACAGGCTGTAAAGAAGAAATAGATTTTCCAGGCAAATGTGATTTGAAATTTTTACCCGTTAAATTATATTTAACCAATCCATATCCCGAATCAGTAACCCAGAGAATATCAGAGTCATCATTCATCAATATTGAAGCCACTCCTATAGAACTAGAGTCAACACGTATTGGTTCTAGCCTTCTTTGTTCAAATGAAGCTTTTGAAATAAACCAGAGACTTCCATTAAACGTAAAATAAATATTACCGAAAGAATCTACTATTGGAGAAATACTCCGATTCTCAAATACCAATGATTGGTGAATGGTCGTCTGCTCTCCATCAAATTCAATAATTTTTCCGCGAACAGAAAACCATACAGAACCGGTCTTATCCTCTTTAATAAAAGAGATACCTTTTAATTTTAATCGTTCTGCTGGTATAGTCGCCAAAGTTTTTATTTCCCCACTTTTAGCGTCAATTTCAATTACCTTTTCCAGCGTGCTGGCTAAAAATCTATTATCGGATAAATTTAAAAAATCCCGTACGATGTCTTTAACGGGCTCACCCGTTTTGGAGCAAGAAAATTCGGGAAGGTCTATTTCTAAATCAATAAAATCTTCTAAAGCCAGTGGCTCGTTTGGAGATCGCTGACTTAACATACTCAAAAAATGCTCTGGAATATTTAACCTCCAAATCTTCCCTAAGCTTCCAATCCAAAGTTGACGATTTGCGTCTTCTCCAAATGCAAAATTAGACCAGTCCTTGCTCCATTCTTTTGCATTAAAAATCCTTAGTTTATAAAACCGCTCTGTTGCCGGATCAAAAATATTCAAGAAATCCCTGTTACTGGTTTCTATCCATAGTAGTCCTCTATGGTCTTCGTATATCGTGCAAATCCAATCTCCTGAAATGGAGAAAGGGAGCTCATCATTTGATTTGAAAATTTTAAAATTATGCCCGTCGAATCGGTTTAGGCCATCTTTAGTCCCCAACCACATATAACCATTCTGACATTGCAGCATGTCATGTATCATGCCTTGAGACAGGCCATCATTAACAGTGAGGGTTCCTAGTTTTTCAGGTTGTGCGTTTAGTGTACTTGTAAAAACAAGTATCAATAAAAGTATTCTTTTCAATTTCTTGAATTGTATCAGTGTTTATTTATTGCCTTTTGAGTAAGACAATCGTGGCGTATTTCGTAAAGTTAACAAAAACATACAAACTTTGTGTTATATGAATAGGATTGATCGTTTTGATGGGCAAAACTTTAAATGGTTTACGCAAGAAGAAAATGGTTTACATTTTAATTTTATTGACAACACATTTTGAAGAGGGGAAGGAAAAAAATCAGAGGAATAATTTCAAGAGCTCGGCTTTACTTTTAGAATCCTCATTTAACCATATTCGATGAGCGCCATTTTCGAATAAAAACAGTTTTCGTTGCTTACCCGCATTTACCTTTTGAGTAAGCATCGTAAAATATCGTTGATTTACACCAGCCTTATCGGCGAATGTTTCCCAGATACCAGCTCCATACTTCACCTCCTCGTCATTGTCCAGTTGCAAAGGAACAAGACAACGCTTAGAGCTAATGCATTCGAACAGAGGTTTATCGAAAACGCCTTCCACGCCAACTTGTGTTATTAATTGGAGCATGGTCCGACTATCATCAAGGTACAGCGGAAAGCCCCAAAAGAAGGACTGCATGGTGACTGGTCGTTCATTAGTAATAAGTGGATACCTATCCCCTGCTTGGTAGATCTTATTATTTTCTTCTTTCTCCCACCCCTTTCCGACATGAGAGATTTTAAAGATATGTTCTAGTTCCTCCTTCGTTTTACTTAATGTTAAGTTCATTACAAAACCCTGTTTTAGGCTAGCAAAGATACAGATATGTCTGATCTATTTCCCTACCATCTCAGATATCTATAATAGCTAGTACCGTGTAACAAAAGTTAATGAATTTTTTGAGCCTTGAATTTTTATTCTAATCGAGGAACGCTCGGACCCTAATAGCCTCAGCTATTAAGGGGAATGAGTGAACGATCCCGCAGGGACAAGTGCGACAGCGCTTGAAG
>CALLVY010000219.1 GCA_938015925.1 uncultured Saprospiraceae bacterium | reverse complement strand
CATGTCTTTGGAAGGCAATAAGACTGTTTTGGGTACAGGTACGCCAACTTTTTCTGCCAAAGCATTATTAAAAAACTTTTCATCCGCACTCCACCAAAAAGGATTGTTGATAACGGCAGTTCCACAGATGGCTGCATTTTTTAGATAAGCTCGATAGAAAGGAACATCTTGAGAAATACGATCAACCATTACCGCATATTCTGTAGGAGAGGCTTGCATCACTTCGTCTACCAATGCCAATTCAGCATGGATGCCTTTTACTTTTTTGGCGTTGATGCGATCTACAAAGGCTTGAGGGAAAGTATTTTCCTGACCAAAAAGAATTCCAATTTTTTTCATAATGTGAGGGGCATTTTTTAAGGAATCAAGCATGGGATTCCTTTTGTTTAAAGTGTCGTTTTTCTAAAAAATTTAAATCTCAAAAAGAGTACTTGGATAAAAATACCAGTATATCTTTGAAGCGTCTATAATTTCTATTACAAAGTTACGCTTTTAAAATGAGTCAAAAAAACCCAACGTACTGATTGTCAATTATTTATAGATGATCTTAAAAAAGCAGAACAAAAGATTTATTAAGGACTTCCTAATGTAGCAAAATAGAATTTCGTAAAGAAGGCTTTGCTAATAAAAAAATTGCTCCAACGCACCAATACATGAAAGTTCATATACCGCAAAGAAATAATACTTTCCTGGCAAAATTGTTCGCTTTTCTACGTGGAAGCCTCGAAAAAACCACCTTTTCCGTTTCATCTCAAGCTTTAGAACGAAAAGTAGATCTTGATGTCTTTATCCATCAGCCTGCTTTTTCCACCCAAGCTTTTTCTCTTTTATTACTCAATGACGGACAGGACATTCCTGCACTTCAACTAGAAAAAACGCTGCACCAACTCTATCAGGAAAAAGCATTAGCGCCCCTTTTGATCGTAGGAATCAAAGCAGGAGATCGCATGCAGGAATACGGCACTGCTGCTCAGGCAGACTATGCGCATCGCGGAGCGAAAGCCGGACAATACACCGAATTTATCCTGCAGGAATTATTGCCTTTTCTAAGGCAAAATTTTAGAATTACAAACTCCCCAGATCGTACTGCTTTTGCGGGTTTTTCCTTGGGCGGTTTGTCCGCTCTGGATATTGTATGGAATCACCCTACGATCTTTCACCGAGTAGGTGTTTTTTCTGGATCACTTTGGTGGAGGTCTGCTCCTTTTGAGGAAAGTCGACCGGATGATGATTTGATTATGCATACGCAGGTCGCGCAAGGTTCTAAACAGGCTGGACTTCGTTTTTGGCTACAGACGGGTACGCATGATGAGACTTCTGATCGCAATAATAATGGAATCATTGACGCCATAGATGATACGCTTAGTCTGATCAAAAACTTGGAAGAACTAGGTTATCAAAATGGAAAGGACATCACTTATGTGGAGATTGATAAAGGAGAACACCATCCTGGAACCTGGGGGGCGGTGATGCCTGATTTTTTGAAATGGTGTTTTGGGAGGAATTGAATGTATTGGGTGTCCCGCAGATTTCGCAGATGGCGCAGATTTCTTTTATCGAAACCTGCGGGAAACCAACCGAAGGAAGGTTCACGAAGTACACTTCCTCTCTAGCTCATACCTTTTCGACGAATCGCCTCTACCTCATCAATCGTCTTAGGAATCGGAGGCCCCAATAAGCGCGAACCATCCGCTGTGATCAATAAATTATCTTCCATGCGAAGACCGCCAAAATCGCGATAATCAATCAGACGATCAAAATTAATATACTCGGTATGTTTGCCTTCGGCCTCCCATTGATCCATCAATTGCGGGATAAAATAGATCCCTGGCTCTACCGTCAGGACAAAACCTTCCTCTAGCTCTCGTCCCAAGCGCAAAGAACGAAGTCCAAATTGCTTGCTCCGCTGAATTTCATCTGTATAGCCCACCAAGTCTTCTCCCAAATCTTCCATGTCATGGACGTCCATCCCAATCATATGCCCCAAACCATGTGGAAAGAAAAGGCCATGCGCACCAGCTTCTACCGCTGCGTCTACATCTCCTTTCATCAAACCAATATCTTTTAATCCACGAGTGATTATTTTTGCTGCTAATAAATGAATTTCCCGATAGGTCACTCCCGGCCGCAAGGCTTCGATGGCGCCCATCTCAGCATTCAATACAATTTGATAAATGGCTTTTTGTTGGTCTGTAAATGTTAGGTCTACCGGAAAGGTTCGAGTGATATCTCCCGCATAATAAGTATCGGTCTCCGCTCCAAAATCTCCCAAGACCAACTGACCACTTTTCAAGACATTTCCATGATAATGATTGTGCAAGGTTTGTCCATTGACGGTGAGGATAACCGGATAAGCCAAATTCCCACCACCGCCTACTGCTATCCCGTGCACGGCTCCAGTCAGGTTCGCCTCCGTTAGTCCTGGGCGAGCCATGCGCATAGCCGTCACATGCATTTCTGCTGTAATCGCCAGCGCTTTTTCCATTTCTACGATTTCTTCCGCTGTTTTGTAAGATCGGATATTGATTACTCCTTTTACAAAATCCTCAGAGTGTTGCGTAGCAACATCGGGCAAAGAGATGTCCAGCCAATTGGCCAGGCGAATGGTATTGGCATCTCGATAAGGTGGTAAAAAATGAACCTTCCTTTTTCCGTGAACATCCTTCAAAAGTGTTTCTAAGTTGGAGAAGGGTGCCGTTTGAGCACCTACCTGATCTGCCAATTCCTGCATACTTGGCTGAGGGCCCATCCACACCACATGATCCAAACTAATGTCATTGCCATACAACGTACTTATTCCACTATCCAAATCAATGACCGCAGCCATTCCTGGCTTATCGATTCCAAAGAAATATAGAAAATTACTGTCCTGACGATAGTGATAAACATTGTCGGTATAATTCATCGGACTTTCTTCATTTCCTAAGAATAAGAGTAATCCGTTTTCTACTTTCCCTTGCAATTGTTGGCGTCTTTGAATATAAGTATCGGCTGAAAACATAAGTATTTTTTTACTGAAATAAATAATAGTGATACCAAAGCATCTCGATGATCTGGGTTTAAGTAGGTGGTCAAAATAAAAGCATCTTTTTCCTTAGCATTTTACTTCCGCCTCTCCAGAGTCTAAGGTAATAAATTTGTCGCTTGAAAAGTTTCGATTTCCCCTTTTTAATTTTACTTTCCGCCATGACTTCCTATTCCGCTAAAATATCGCTCCTGCTCTTTAGTCTGTTCTTCAGTTTTCTCCTTGGAGAGGGAATATTGAGAGTTTTAGGAATTGGTCCTCATGAAGTAAATATTCCCCAGATTGTTAGTCAACCTGCCGCTTGCTTAAATCCTCATCCGCAACTGGGCTTATCGCTAAATCCTGGAAGATTTCAGATAACGATCAATAAGGCCTTAAACTATCCTTGCCATCATTTAGAGGATTCTACTCGCAGCACTCGTAGTACGGATTCTATTTTATCAGAAGCCCCCAAACAAGTCTTTTTCTTTGGCTGTTCCATCACTTACGGCATGGGACTTCCAGACAGTCTTACTTTTCCTTTTTTGGTGCAAAAAAATTTTCCAGATTGGGATATCACTAATTTTGCAGTTCCCGCCTATGGTACATTGCAATCTTATTTACAATTGAAAACGCAATTGAAAAAAGGGAATATTCCAGCGCTTGTTGTTTTAAATTATACCGCACTACATGACAGCCGAAATAAGCTTTCCATCGTTCAACAAAAGTACTGGAAAGAAGCCTTGGCGGCAAACCCTGAGAATGATGCCAACTTTTATGCCCGAGCTCGCTTTCCTTATGTAGCAAAAGCTTCTGATGAAACATTAAATATTCAATACCTGTCTATTGAGGAGATGAAAAGCCGTTGGACTTGGAGTCATCATTCTGCTTTGATAAAAACAGTAGAAATTGTATTTGATAATATTTTAGATGGTTTTGAAGACAAACAACAGATTTCTCAAAAAATTATTCTTGAATTTTTAGCAACTTGCAGGCTAAATGAGATTCCCGTGATTATTACCGGAATTTCGAAAGACCAAGACACGCAGAATATGTTGGCTTTTTGCGAAAGCATCGCTACTCCAAACCTGAGTTTTGATCATGACTTACTGGACAAGGCTTATAGTTTACATCCACACGATAGTCATCCAAATGCTGTAGCGAATCAAACTTTCGCAAAAAAATTGATTTCCTTTTTAGAGCAATCGTTTTAAAAATTCTTATTGAAATAAAAACAAAAATCTGGTCATTCAAATAAGGTGCATGTATTTAAATCGCTTTCTTTTTTTGTGTTTCTTTCTATCGAGTTTTTGCCTTGCTGCGCAAAAGTCTCAATTTGAAATCGGCCTGGGTTCAGAGTTCGGTTGGTGGGTACATGAGTTGGGGAGTGAAAACCCAAATGCTTTTAGCGACCTGGGAGTTACCAAGACCCATCACACTCCTGCCCCATTCATAAGTAGTTCCTGGCTATGGAAACTCAATCGCTGGAAAATCGGCCCCAGCGTCCAAGGCGGTCTTTTCTTCGAAACGCAAATGAGAACACCTAGTGATTCTCGCGATGGCTGGGAACGAATCCGAATCGCTAAAAGAGATGGCTTTGTACCTATTTTTCGATATGGCATTCACATAGAATACCAACTGATCAAAAGAGGAAGATACACTTTGGCTCCTGCATTTCGATACGGCGCCTTTCAATGGAACACTCTACATCCCAGGCAAGACAATTTCGGCTACAAACATTTTAGCGAAATCATTTTCTACCATATTTGGCATTTTAAAAAACGAGATCTTTTTCTCCGAATGAATTATGACACCCTGCGTGTATTCCTAAAAGAAAAAAACAATCCATTCGAAAAACACTACCTATATTTCTGGGGAACCAGCTTTGGTATTCGATTTTAGCTATGAAAAAAATTCCATCTTTTTTCCTTTTCCTTATTCCTTTTCTGGCAGTCAGTCAGTCTATGGAATCTTCTATAGATAGTTTTCCTACAAAGCCGCAAGAACAAAATACCGAAGTAGATTTTTTATTCCATTATTATGATCAAGAGGGCGTACACTCCGCGGTCACGGGTGGCATCGGAACGGAAAAACTCAATGACTACGATAGCAAAATCCAAATCAAAATGGCGCTTGATTCGGTAAGTCAACTCAAAATAAATGGCGGCATCAATATCTATACCTCAGCTTCTACAGATCGAATCGATCGCATCATTAGTTCTGCTTCCAAAGAAGATATCCAAGCGCAATTATATGTCGCCTGGGAAGAAGCACCTGTCGACAAAAAATACCGCTATGGACTGAATATGGGAGGCGCTACGGAATCCGATTATTTGTCGGGCTCATTGGGCGCCTTTATCGCCTGGGAATCCAAAGATCAAAGTCGAGAATGGTTGCTCAACAGCCAGGTTTTCTTTGATCGTTGGCAACTGTTTTTCCCAGATGAACTAAGAGGCAATCCCAATACCCAAGTTCCTACCGATCGCCGCAATGATTTTCAACTAGGTCTTAACCTCACCCAAATCATCGGCCCTCGACTACAAGCCTCGATTGGAACGGATCTGAGTTTTCAGCAAGGCTTGCTTTCTACACCTTTTCATCGCGTTTATTTTCCGGGAGAAGAATTGGCTCGAATTGAGCGCTTTCCCACTACTCGATTTAAGATTCCTATTGGCCTCCGTCTCCATTATTATTTCGGTGATTTCCTGATCAGTCGCTTTTTCTATCGCTATTATTGGGATACTTTTCGCTTACAATCCAATACTTTCCAATTAGGTTTGGGAGTAAAACTGGGAAATGCCTGCACTTTTACCCCCTCTTACCGCTACCATCAGCAGCAAGCCTCGATCTACTTTGCTCCTTACCAAGAACAGGAAGTAGATGCTCTTTTTTACACCTCCGACTACGATTTATCCTCTTTCAGTAGTCAACAATGGGCATTGGGCTTCAAATTCACCCCACTTTATGGCTTTGGCCGTTGGAATTATCGCAAAAAAACCGGATTGGGCATCTTTAAGAGCTGGAATTGGCGATTTGCCAGATACCAGCGAAGCGACGGTTTACGAGCTTTTGTCGTCAGTACCGGCCTTAGTTTTAATTTTTTAAGGAAAAAATAATAGCTCGTTAAACATTATTTAAGGTACCAATGGACATAATGGACGTCTTAATAATGTCGTTTGAGATTAATGAGCACGAATTTTGAAGGTTTAAACGAAGTACTGTACTAAAAATTTGCCTTAGCCTTTTACTTTTTGTGCTTTACCAAATAAATCCAAATTCTTCGACTTTCCCCCTACTTAAGTCAAAGAATCAAAATCCCTAGATAGATGTCCAAACCAATGAATCGCCGCAAATTTCTCGATTTCCTAGGAAAAGGAACACTCGGGATGGCACTGATGCCCCCGCTAATGAGCAGTCCTTTCGGAAGTACTATTCCCGGACAAAACAATTTCTCTCTTCAGGGAATTCGACCTTGTGCAGAAGATGACCTCCGTCTGGCAGATGGCTTTCAATACGATTTATTGATTCGTTGGGGTGATCCTATTTCTAATTCTGATCGCTTTGGTTATAATAATGATTACACCGCTTTCATTCCAGATGATCCAAGCAATCCTCATAGTGGATTTCTCTGGGTCAATCACGAGTATGTAGATCCTAAGTTTGTTTCTCAATATGATGGCAAAAAGAAAAAAACCAAGGAGCAGGTAAAAACCGAAATGTATAATGTAGGAGGTAGTATCCTTCGCGTAAAAAAAGACGACAATGACCAATGGATGGTCGACACTAACGCGGAAGGCAATCGCCGACTGCACGCCTTGACAGAAATTCCATTCAACTGGCACGAACCCATCGCAGGAAGCAAAACAGCCATTGGTACTTTAGCCAATTGTTCGGGAGGGATTACTCCTTGGGGGACTATTTTGACCTGTGAGGAAAACTATGATAGTTTTTGGGGAGAGCGCAACTTTGAAACAGGGGACGTAGAATATGCAGGTAGAGGTTTGGGTTGGCAAGAATATTACGAGCATCCGCCAGAGCATTATGGCTGGGTAGTAGAAGTAGATTTAAAAACAGGCAAAGCGCAGAAGCATGTAGCCCTTGGCCGCTGTGCCCACGAATGTGCTACGGTAAAAGAATTGCCGGATGGTAGAATTGTGGTTTACACCGGAGATGATGCCAATAACGAATGTATTTATAAATTTATCAGTTCTAAACCCGGAAGTCTTTCGGAAGGAACTTTATATGTCGCCAACCTTAGAGATGGCCGCTGGGAATCGCTTGATTATGAAAAGCAGCCCATTCTTCAAGAAAACTTTAAAAGCCAAACAGAGGTTTTGATTCGCTTGCGCGAATCGTCCAAACTCGTAGGAGGCAGCCGCCTCGACCGACCAGAAGATATCGAAATTGATCCGGTCACCGGAGCCGTTTTTATTTCCTTGACCAATAATAAACCCAAAGGAAATTTCCATGGTTCTATTCTAAAGTTGGAAGAAGAAAATGGTCGTTACGACAGTTTAAAATTCAAGCCCGGCACCTTCCTCGCAGGAGGGAAAGACACCGGATTTTCTTGCCCCGACAATATGGCTTTTGACGGCGCGGGCAACCTTTGGTTTACTTCAGATATTTCTGGTCGCGCGATGAACCAGGGAGAGTATGCGACTTTTAAAAACAATGGCCTTTTTGTTGTGCCGCGTAGAGGGACGCAAGCGGGTAGTGTTTTGCAGGTCGGGAGTGCGCCTAATGACGCAGAGTTTACGGGACTGTCTTTTGCTACGGATGGCAAAACATTATTTATGAGTGTTCAGCATCCTGGCGAGACTTCTAGCTCTTTGAGTAATTTGACGAGTCGTTGGCCGGAAGGTGGGAATAGTATTCCTCGTCCTGCGGTAGTGTGTATTAGTGGCAGTGGCCTGGAAGGTTTGCAAGCGCTTTGATCCCTATGATATAATTTTTTCCGAAAAGAAAAGGACGCCTTTCTAAATGAAAAACGCCCTCTTCCGATTGTCGAAAAACTACCGGAAAATTTGCTCGGCAACATGGATTTTGTCCATGTTGCCGAGTATTGATTACTGTAGTTTGTATTTAACCGGCAAGGTATATTTTACGCGCACCTCTTTACCTCGCTGCTTTCCAGGAATCCACTTGGGCATCAACTTCACCACTCTAGAAGTTTCTTTCCCCAATCCCCCACCAGGATCTCTTACGATTTCAAAATCCTGCAAACTTCCATCTTTCTCTACCACAAAACTAACTGCAGCAGTTCCTTCAATCTCATTGCTACGTGCAATCGAAGGGTACTTAATCTGACTATAAACATATTCCAACATCGCCTTTTCTGCACAAGCTTTCCTCTCCGCATTAGACAAACTTTTGCCTTCACAACCAGGAAATCTAGGCATCTCTTCTACTACTACAAAGAGCTCTCCTGGTCCCTCCTCTTTCGGTTCAGGTGCTGGCGGAATCGGTGCTGGTTTTGGTACTGGCGCTGCAATTATTTGCTCCTGTTCTAAAGCCTGTGGTTCTGAAATGGGTTCATCAATCGTTTCGGTGATGGGCTCTGTAGTCATTTCAAATTCTATGACCTCAGGTTCAATTGTTGGAGCGACAACTGGTGGTGGCGGTAATCTTTTCTTTTCCTGAATGGTA
>CALLVY010000218.1 GCA_938015925.1 uncultured Saprospiraceae bacterium | reverse complement strand
ATTTCCTATGACAAAGTGTTTGTTGGCACGAATATTTGAGATTATCGGATAGATTACCAACGATTTCTGTGGTTTTGCGTTTGATTAGGTATACAGGATTAGAAATAGGATAAACCTTTTTTTCCAAGCACTTATTTGACTACATTTACACTAAGTAAGAGAGCAAATTAATGTACTTATTAAAATGAGCGATTTTCAAGCCTATTCTTCGTTAAAAAGCCTCGCCGATGCTCAGGCATCGCTTAGGCCCCTCATCCGCTTTGCGGGTCACGAGCGATTGCTCGTTCATGCCTCGACTAAACCTGAAACTCATCCCATTTTAATGGCAAAATAATTCTGCTCTCTTACTTATGACCAAAGCGCTTAGATTTATTAAATATTTTTATCAAAACCAAATAGAAAAATTGGATGCCTTATGAATAAAACAAAAGAAAAATCTATAGCTGCAATAGATCAGGAAATCATTTGGCACCCTTATACCCAAATGAAAACAGCAGGACTCCCCATTGCGGTGAAGTCGGCAAAGGATGCGGTACTTTTTACAGAAGATGGAGAAGAATTTATCGATGCCATCTCTTCTTGGTGGGTCACTTTACACGGCCACTCCAATCCTTATCTGGCGCAAAAGATATTTGAACAATTGCAAACCTTGGATCATGTGATTTTTGCAGGATTCACACATCCGGCGGCGGTCACTTTAGGACAACGTTTATTAACGCATTTGCCTTCCAATCAAAGTCGATTGTTTTTTACCGACAATGGTTCTACTGCAATAGAAGTGGGACTTAAAATGGCCATCCAATACTTTCAAAACATTGGGAAGCCCAGAGGGAAAATTGTCGCTTTGGAAGATGCCTACCATGGCGATACTTTTGGGGCCATGTCTGTGGGAGGCTCTCAGTTTTTCCAAGGACCTTTTGGTGACTATTTATTTTCGGTATCCACGATTCCAACTCCCGTAAAAGGAAGAGAAGAGGAAGCGGTGAATGCTTTGAAAAAGATATTGGAGGAGGAAGAGGTAGCGGTATTTATCTTCGAACCTTTGGTACAAGGAGCGGGCGGCATGCAAATGTACTCTCCGGAAGTATTGGATCAGTTGATTGGAATGTGTCAGGAAAAAGGAGTGCTTTGTTTGGCAGATGAAGTCATGACAGGCTTTGGCCGAACTGGAAAGTTTTTTGCCAGCGATTATCTAGAAAACCAACCAGATATTCTGGCTTTTTCCAAAGGACTTACTGGTGGAACTTTGCCGATGGCTATCACCTCTTGTACCGATGAAATCTTCCAGGCATTCTATTCTACAGATAAAACCAAAACACTTTATCACGGACATTCGTATACTGGAAATCCGGTTGGCTGCGCCGCAGCCTTAGCAAGTCTCGACCTTCTGGAAGAAACGGAGACCTGGGATAAAATCGCAAATATTGCTCGCTTGCATGAAGCGTTTAGTCCCAAGATCGCCGATCACCCAATGGTCAAAGAAGTTCGTCAAAGAGGAACCATCTTGGCCATAGAATTACAAACCTCAGAAGGCTCTTCTTATTTTTCAGGAATCCGAGATCAACTCAATTCCTTTTTTATCAAGGAAAATGTTTTGCTACGACCTTTAGGGAATATCGTGTACATTTTACCGCCGTATTGTATTACAGAAGAACAGTTGGACCGAGTTTATGAGGTCATCGAATTGGCCATTCAGGAAATTTATGAAACAGCCTAAGATCAGATATTATTGATGTACGGTGTCCGATTCTGAGAGATCGAGAAGGATAATCTGCATTGGAAATATTTTTTGACTAAAAAATCCAGAAACTCACTACCAAAAAATGGAAAATTGGTCATACTTTGGGACTTCTGCCGCAATGAGCAAAGAACTGGTAATTTTGATAAGGTAAGGGAATGTTTTTAGGCCAAATTCCTAAATGAGAATGGACTCATCTGAAGCCACTAACTGCTCCGGCGAATATTTTAGAACTAAAAAACCTATAAATAAATGAAAGAGAATAATTGGGATTTAAAATCAATATTAGAAGTATATAATTCTCCTTTAATAGAATTGCTTTATAAAGCGGCTACCGTTCATCGCGAACACCACAATCCAAGAGAAGTACAGGTGAGTACGCTTTTGTCAATCAAAACAGGAGGATGTCCTGAGGATTGTGCCTATTGCCCGCAAGCGGCCAGGTATCATACGGATATCGAGAAAAATGATTTGATGTCTGTTGACCAGGTTCGTTTTGCAGCAGTGAACGCCAAATCTCAAGGTTCTTCTCGCCTTTGTATGGGAGCGGCCTGGAGAAATGTAAAAGACAATGAAGACTTCGATCATGTATTAGAATTGGTCAAAGAGGTGAATCGGCTGGATATGGAAGTTTGTTGTACTTTAGGAATGCTTACGGAGAATCAAGCAAAGAAATTAGCAGACGCTGGTCTTTATGCTTACAACCACAATCTAGATAGCTCTGAAGAATTTTATAAAGAAGTCATCTCTACTCGTGGCTACCAGGACCGATTGGATACTTTGGAAAATGCTCGAGCAGCCAATTTGACCGTATGTTCTGGAGGAATAATTGGAATGGGAGAATCGGCAGAAGATCGTTGCAAAATGTTGATGACCCTCGCCAATTTAAAACCTCAACCAGAATCAGTTCCAGTCAATGCGCTAGTCGCTGTAGAAGGAACGCCTCTTGAAAAACAGAAGGTGGTTTCTATCTGGGAAATGGTTCGTATGATAGCTACCACCCGTATTGTAATGCCGCAAACGACGGTCCGCCTTTCCGCAGGACGAACACAAATGAGTCAGGAAGGACAAGCCCTCTGTTTTATGGCAGGCGCAGGATCTATTTTTGCTGGAGACAAATTATTGACGACTCCCAATCCAGAAGTAACGGAAGACATGGAGTTGTTTAATATCTTGGGACTCTTGCCGCAAAAGGCATATGCCAAAGGAGAAAAACCAGGAATTAAAACAGAAGAGGCTTCTACTGAAAAAGAACGTTCTATTAAATGGAGCCGCCCAGGACATACCATCCCGGCAAACGTAGAATACACCGCTGTAGCCAAAGAAAAAAGAGCCTTAAGCAAAAACGAAAATAAAGCCTAATAAAATTAGAACATAAGTTTTTACCACTACTAAAAGAACAAAACACATGTCACGACAAAAGATCGCCGCTGGAAATTGGAAAATGAATAAGACCCTTAAAGATGGATTAGATTTGGTAAAAGATATCCGAGCCAATACTACTTCCGAAGAAGGTGTATTGACGATTCTTGCTCCTCCTTCTGTTTTTCTTAAAGCTGTTGCGGAATTGGTAGCGGATGCGCCACATATTCGAGTAGCCGCTCAAAATTGTCATCAGGAAGAAGGTGGTGCTTATACTGGAGAAGTGTCCGTGGAGATGCTAAAGTCGATTGGTGTGAGTCATGTGATTTTGGGGCATTCAGAACGTAGAGAATATTTTGGAGAAGGCAATGAGTTATTGGCGCGGAAAGTAGATCGCGTTTTGGCTGGAGGATTACTTCCTATCTTTTGTTGTGGAGAATCTTTGCCGACTAGAGAAGCGGAAGAGCACGTCAGTTATGTAGCTCAACAATTGGAAGAAGGTATTTTCCATCTTTCTGCCGAAGATTTTTCCAAGGTCGTTATTGCTTATGAACCCATTTGGGCGATTGGAACCGGAGTGACAGCCAGCAAAGAACAAGCGCAAGATATGCACCGGGAAATCAGAGCCATGATCCAAAAGCATTATGGATCGGAAGTAGCAGAAAGTACCAGTATTCTTTACGGAGGAAGTGTGAAGCCAGCAAATGCTAAAGAACTTTTTGCGCAAGCAGATGTAGATGGTGGTTTAGTAGGAGGGGCTTCCTTAAAAGCACCTGATTTTGTGGCGATCATCCAATCTTTCTAGAGGACTTAAGTTGCAAAGAAGGACTAAGAAAGATTTATCTTCCTTAGTTTTAAGACATATTAAGAAAAATCATTACCTTTCGCTTTGATTTTAGGATTTTTCATTAAAAAATTAGCATGACGGCAAAGGATTTCTTTTTTGGACTGCCAGATAAAGTGACGCCTGAGATGATCAAAGAGGTCGATACTTTGTTTCATTTTGATATTTCAGGAGATAAGGGAGGACAGTTTTCAGTGAAAGTCGCAGAAGGGAATATGGAGGTACTGGAAGGTTATGTCGGCGAAGCCAAATGTGAAATCAAAGCAGATGGAAAGAATTTCTTCGGTGTTTTATCTGGAGAAGTCAATCCAATGATGGCCGTTTTAATGGGTAAAATCAAAATCAGTAATCAAGAAGAATTGATGAAATATGCCAGGATATTTGGAATGGCTTAGGTCTCCGAATATTTTGCTGTAGTTCTATAGTTTTAAATTGCTGAATATTAGCAGTTTATATTGTTTAGTTTGTTTTGAAATTATAAGTGTTTACAAAGAATCATTGTGTTTTATAAGGGTAAGGATCGATTTTAATATTATTGAATTGATCTCCTGTTTTGAATCTGAGTAGAAAAAATTACAGAAGCTAGCAATTTGATAAAATGGGCTATTTTTTGCTGGTTTTCAAAATTTCAGGCTAAGCATACAAAGAGCGAATTCCACACATTATAAATACTTTATACCGTATTCTTTAAAAAACCTACCGTTCACTGGTATTGGCTTTTTACGGAATAACTATTGCCATTTTTTTAGAAACACACCACTTTGCAGAACACATCAATGATTTTAAAAACAAATATCCGCCCTGTCTATTTTTTAGCCAAGGCTTAAAGAGGAAAAGTCAAAGATGTTCAAAAAGTTTCCCTTTTACAAACAGCTTGACGCAATGGATTGCGGAGCAACATGCCTACGCATGATTGCGCGCTACCATGGTCGGCATTATTCCTTAGCCTATCTTCGAGAGTTGACACACCTCGACCGGGAAGGGGTATCCCTAATGGGAATCAGCGATGCGGCGGAAGAAATTGGTATGCACAGTCTTGGGGTAAAATTGCCCTACGAAAGATTGACAGATGATATCCCACTTCCTTGTGTTGCCCACTGGCGACAAAACCACTTTATCGTCGTCATCAAAGCCAATAAAACCCATGTCTGGGTCGCAGATCCTTCTGCTGGCAAATTTAAAATCACCAAAGAAGAATTTTTAGATGGTTGGATTAGCAATCGACAAGATGGCCAGGATATAGGTGTCTTATTACTTTTGGAAGCTGCTCCAGATTTTTATCAAAGAGATGGCGAAAAAGTAGATAAAGGTAATTTTGCTTATCTCTGGGGCTACTTGCGGAATTATAAAAAATTGACCGTACAGCTAATTCTGGGAATCCTCTTCCTAAGTGCTTTACAATTGGTCTTCCCTTTCCTGATGCAATCGATTGTGGATATCGGGATTCGATATGAAGAGACTAGTTTTGTACTGTTGATATTAGTTGCACATGCCGTTTTATTCTTTAGTCAAACGGCCGTTGAGTTTATACGAAGTTGGATCTTATTGCACATAGGAGCCAGAGTCAATATTAGTCTCATCTCGGATTTTTTGATCAAAATGATGCGACTACCTGTTCGTTTTTTCGATACCAAAATGACGGGAGATTTACTACAAAGAATCCAAGACAACGCAAGAGTAGAGGAGTTCCTTTCTGCGACCACCTTAGCGACCTTGTTTTCTGTTTTGACCTTCTTTATCTTCGGATTTGTTTTGGCTTATTATGATACTACGATCTTTACTATTTTTGCAGTAGCTACAGTTTTATACATGATCTGGGTTGTTGTTTTCCTAAAAATAAGACGAGAACTGGATTATAAACGCTTTGATCAAATGTCGGCTAATCAGAGTAATCTGATCCAATTGATTGGTGGAATAAAGGAGTTGAAACTGCACAATGCGGAAAAACAAAAACGCTGGCAATGGGAACGCATCCAAGCCAAGCTTTTTAGAATCAGCATGACTTATATGCGGGTCGATCAATTGCAAAGATCGGGGGCTACTTTTATCAATGAGTCTAAAAATATTCTGATCTCCTTCCTGGCGGCCAAAGCTGTAATCGACGGTCAAATGACCTTAGGAATGATGCTCGCTGTCCAATATATCATCGGCCAACTCAATGGCCCCGTTGCACAAATCGTCCATTTCATCCATTCTGCCCAAGATGCCAAAATCAGCTTAGAACGAATGAATGAAATCCATCAGCGCGACAATGAAGAAGATGTTACTGAAAAAATCACCATCCTGCCCGAAGCCAGAAACCTGGAATTGGACGATGTCTCTTTTCAATACAGCGGACCGCATTCTCCCTATGTTCTCAAAAATATTAATCTGTCCATTCCGAAAGGAAAGCAAACGGCTATCGTTGGAACCAGTGGAAGTGGAAAGACGACCATTCTAAAACTATTACTCAATTTCTATAAACCTACCAAAGGCGTTGTGCGCTTAGGCGATATTGGTTTGCACAATATCCTCAATCGCTTGTGGCGTTCCAAGGTAGGAGTCGTGATGCAGGAAGGTTTTATTTTTTCCGATACGATTGCCAATAATATCGGACTGGGAGATGAAGTGGTAGATCGGAAGAAACTATTGGAAGCGGTTAAGGTGGCTAATTTTCAGCATTTTATAGAATCTCTTCCCCTAGGTTATAATACCAAAGTCGGACAAGATGGAATGGGTTTAAGTCAGGGACAAAAACAAAGGTTGCTAATTGCCAGAGCGGTTTATAAAGACCCTGATTATATTTTCTTTGATGAAGCGACCAATTCCTTGGATGCTTATAATGAGCTGATCATCATGGAAAACTTGGATGAATTTTTTAAAGGCCGTACCGTTGTAGTTGTTGCGCACCGTTTGAGTACGGTTAAAAATGCAGATAATATTATTGTACTGGAAGATGGAGAGGTGATCGAACAAGGAACCCATGTTTCTTTGACCAAACAAAGAGGTGCTTATTTTCACTTAGTGAAAAACCAATTAGAATTGGGGAATTGATGCTAGGGTTTGACGAAAACCGGAAACCATAAAAAAAACAATATTCCTTGAATGGAAGAACATGAAAAAATAGAATTGCGTAGCGAAGAAGTTCAGGAAATCCTGGGCACCCCACCACGTTGGATCATCCGATGGGGCACTACTTTTATTGTCTTAGGAGTCGGCATCCTCTTCTATTTTAGTTATTTGATTAAGTATCCAGATGTGGTTCGGGTTCCGGTAGAAATTACCACGTCGATTGAGCCTGTGCAGATTGTGGCGGAGCAAAATGGTCATTTGTCCAGAGTATTGGTAGACGAAAATTCGAAAGTTGAATATGGCGATATTATGGTCGTGATTCAGAATCCTGCCCACTTGGAGGATGTGTTATTACTAGATTCTCTAGCTTCGGAAATGCAGCTTTTTGGGATTCCTGAGTTTTTATCTTTTGATCCACCTATTGGTTTGCAATTGGGGGAATTGCAATTTAATTACTCTCGTTTTATTCAGTTGTTTAAGGACTTTACGAATGTAGTGAGTTCGGGCTATGATGTGCAAAGAAAAAAGAAATTGGATTTAGAAACGGCCTCGATCAATCGCAGTATTGAAGAACTGAAAATCAAATCGCAAAAAGCGTATAACGAATATTTGATCCGTGACAATCAAGTAAAAGTGATTCAACAATTATTGGCAGACAAAGCAGAGAGTATTTCTGCCTTACAAAATGCGACTGCGGCACGTGCGGCGATGGATCGTCAGGTACAAGAAATCCGTGCTCAGATTTCTGATAAGCAAATTAGTATTGCTCAGATCGAAACGCAAAAGACCAATATCTCCCTTAGTGCAGATGAAAGCAAAAAAAATAAATTTGTGGATCTTCAACAGCATGTCAATAAACTGACTTCCGATATTGAAGTTTGGCGCCGTAAATATTTATTGATTTCTCCCATCGAAGGAACTGTTTCTTTTGCTTCCGAATTTCGAAGTGAAAAAACCTATATCACCAAAGACGATGTCGTGATGTCGATTATACCGAAGGAAGGTCGCCGAATCATCGGTAAAGCCTTTTTGCCAACAAGTGGTTTGGGTAAAGTGAAAATTGGCAATAAAGTGATCATCCGCGTAGATGGTTATCCCTATGAAGAATTTGGTTTTGTACGTGGAAAACTGGAATCAAAAGGGCAGATCCCGAATGAGGCCAGAGAATATCCAATTACCATAGAACTAACGGATGGCTTGAATACTTCCTATAATGAAGAATTGCGTTTTGACCAACAAATGCAAGGGGTTGCAGAGATCATCTCTGAGGATCGCCGATTTATTGAACGGGTCTTTAAGCAATTGCGTGCCTTGTTTAATAAGTACGATTAACTTCACCAAACCGCTAAAAGTAAGCCCTCGGCTCCAAGCAACAATCGGCCTTTGAATTTTCAAAAATGATATTTTGCACACGGGTTTGATTTTGATCTTGAAAAGCTTAATTTAACAGCTTAATCTCAAGAGCGAGAGCCCCGTTGCGGCTCCAAACCGCGACCGGACTCTTGCCAGACCTTAGTAAAAATGCCATCAGAACTTTTTCCATTCCTACTCCTGCGAAGCACCGCTTTGCCCTTGGATTATCTCCAAGTCTTGCATTGGCCAGAGCCGAAAGCATGGCAATCTATTTTGGAAAAAGAAGCCAAACTTTATTCAACAAAAAAGAATTTACTAGAAGACTTATCAAGTGTAATTGGAAATCATCCAGACTACAAAGCAAAAAACACCTTAGCAAACTTATACAAAGATCTCCAGCAGGAACGGACAATTTCCTTTTCCAAATACCAAAAGCATTTAAGTCATTCGCAAGAAGCACAAGATTGTTTCTCCACTTTGGAAGCTTATTTAAAAACAGGTCAAAGCATAGAAGCTGATCGATTGCAATGGCTGGAAGTTTACCAATTGGAATTGCCAAAAATCCGCCAGCAATTTCAAAAAATCCTACAACAACCGGCCTTGTTAAATGCCTTGCCTTTATCGAGTATTTCCATTCACCATCGGCTGAATACTTATTTAAAAAAAGACATTGCCATTCATCGAAAAAAAGAATGGCAAACAGAGCGAACTGCTTTGCAATTCTTAAGCCGGGTGGCCACCAAGACCAGTCCTTTTAGTACCTACACGACTTTGAGTATTCAGGCTTTGGGCGAAGCTACTTTTACTTACGAGCCCCAAAATAGTGTCCGACTCAATAATCATATTTTGTCTTTATTGCAAGAAGGCTTGGAGCAAATTCCCGAGTTTTATCGGCAAATACCGATCAAGGTAAATCCAAGTTTGCGTTTGGAAAATCAGACTTGGAAATATATTCTCAATTCAAGAAATGTAGAATCTTTGCAGGAAATTGAAGCAGAAGATTTGTTGAATATGTTTTTGGGAGAAATGCAGGATGGAAGAAGAAAGTTTTACGAAGTGGTGGAAAAGGCTTTGCAATTTATTGAGGCAGATTCGGCATCTATTGAAGGCTATTTATTGCAGTTAGTAGATTTGGGTTTGTTGGAATGGGAGTGGGGGATTAGTGGAAATGAACATCTTTGGCAGGAACAACTTCAAGCGCATTTGCTTGCTCTGGATGATTTTAAGGAGCGGGCTTCTGTATTGGATTTATTGGTTTTTTTAGAAAAGAAAAAAGAAGCTTTTCTAAAAGCAGCAGCTCCGGAAAGAGTCGTTTTAATGAAAGCCACCGAACAAAGATTGATTGACTTTTTTCAAACTTTCTTAACTGCAAAAGCAGATGTGGAAGAGGAAGAGGTGTTTACCAGAATTAAGAGTGAAGCTTTTAGTTTTAAAGCAGAAAAATTATTCTATGAAGATCAAAGTGCGACTGTAAAATTGGATTTAGATCAGAAAGAACTGACTGAACTTTTGGCTAAAGTTGATCAATTGACAGAGCTGCTACATCCTTTGGCTTTGACGCCATTACATACGGAAGTTTGGACGCATTTTGAAGAAAAGTATAAAGGGAAAAAAGAGGTCGATGTTTTGACTTTCTATGATTCTTTTTTTCGAAATCGAAAGAAAGTAGTTTTTAAAGATGCGGTGAAGGAAAGCGAAATTGACCAAGTTTTTTCCCATTTGGAAAAAGAAAAGGAAGCACAAAAAGGCAAAATATTTCATTTGTCTGGAGCTAAAATAAATACCATTTTAAGTGGATTGACTCCAGGGAAAGTGAATTCCCAAAAAGGAAAAGGGCAAGGCGCTTTATTTCATTTTTATAAAAATAAGGATAGGAAATTACAAGCTTTTATCGAGGCCAATTTTATGGGTTATGGAAAAATGATGGGCCGTTTTTTACATCTGTTTCCAGAAAGCTTGAGTACTAAAATCCGAGACTGGAATAGACAAATGGCAGGAGAGGAAGTTTGGGTGGAAAATGTAGATGCCTCTTATTTTAATGCCAATTTACACCCTCGGCTTTTAGACCAGGAAATCGCCAGCCCCGGCAGCCAAAACATCCTTCAAGCAGCTCAACAAATCGCAGTCATAGATTTAGAAATAGTAAAAGACGAAACACGGAAATTATTATTCCTTCGACACAAACCAAGTCAAAAAGAAGTCCTGGTTTTTAATTTTGGATTCGAAGCTTTGGCGAGCCGCTCTTCGATGTACCAATTGCTACAAAGCTTTGGCCATCAAAATGCTGCGATGAGTATCTTGACCGATTTGACGGATCAGGTTACTTTAGAAAAATGGCAGGATGGCGTTTTATTTTTGCCTCGCCTGGTGCTTGATAAGTGTTTGATTCTAAAACGAAAACGTTGGTATTTCCCTGCGGCAATATTG
>CALLVY010000217.1 GCA_938015925.1 uncultured Saprospiraceae bacterium | reverse complement strand
TAGTGGCATGGTGAGTGCCTTTAAGATTGCTGCGGTCATGTCATCAATGTCTTGTGGATTGATGATGAGGGCATCGGTGAGTTCGTCAGCCGCTCCAGCCATTTCACTCAAAATCAATACACCTTTTTTATCTTCTTCTTTACTGGCTACAAATTCTTTGGCAACGAGATTCATGCCATCGCGTAGGGGAGTGATCATGGCGATATCTGCGGCTTTATACAAAGCGGCCAAATCGAGGAAAGAAAAAGAGCGGAAAAAATATTGAATCGGCGACCAGCCAAAGGTGCGGTACTCTCCATCAATTCGACCCACCAAGGTGTCGATTTCATTTTTTAAATCCTGGTATTGATCCACATTAGATCGCGAAGGAACCACAATCAACATCAAGGTGACCTTTCCGTGATATTCTGGATGTTGGGCAATGAATTTTTCAAAAGCTTTGATCCGATGAGGAATACCTTTGGTATAATCCAGACGATCAATAGAGATGATCAATTGACGTCCTTTGGCTTTGTATTTTCGAATTCGGGCATTGATTTCTTTGGCACCCAAATCGCGTTCGGGATAAGCATATTTATCATAATCAATTCCCATAGGAAAAACATCCACATTGACGAGGCGATGTCCCACTTGTAGTTTTCCAAAATTATTTTCAATCCCGGCAATGCGATAAGCCGCACTCAAAAAGTGACGCATATAACCATAAGTATGAAAGCCGATTTGGTCGGCCCCCAAAAGTCCTTCGAGGATTTCTTCCCGCCAGGGGAGTATCCTGAATATTTCGTAAGAAGGAAAAGGAATGTGTAAGAAAAAACCAATCGAAATATTGGGAAAAGCTTTGCGAATCAATTCAGGCAGTAGCATCAATTGGTAATCATGTACCCATACGCGATCGCCTTCTTTTATTTCTGCAATAACGGCATCCGCAAATTTCTGATTGACCGCCTGATAAGCTGCCCAGTAATCTGAATCATAAATGGTATACTGACTAAAATAATGAAAATGTGGCCAGATGGATTTATTGCTAAAGCCTTCGTAGTACTTTTCAATTTCTTCTTTACTTAGAAAAACAGGAATTAAACCCTGTTCTGCCAGCGCCAATTTAGCTTCTTCTTTTTGATCCGTTTCGATGGCTTTACCTGGCCAGCCAATCCACACTTTATTTAGATCTTTATCCAAAGAGTTTAAACCAGTAGCCAAGCCTCCGGCACTAGGATAATAAATTAAGCCTCCTTCTTTCTGGCCAATAGTAATGGGAAGACGATTAGAAATGATGACCAGCCGAGACATAATTACAAATTTGATATTGAAAAAAAAGAAAAGGAATTCATGGAGTAACAAGGGTTAGCTCCAGAATTCCTTTGGTTTTATTTTAGTACTTGCTCTTGGTTGGGAGCAGAAAGTGCGTTTTTTTAAGCTACTGGCTTTTTCTTTCTTCTTGTTTTAAACATTTCCACCAATTCTTTGGCAGTCATGAAATTGAGATCGATAAAGCTAGTCTTGACAAATTTCTTGATGTCTTGATAATCTTTTCCACGTTTGTCCGTATAGCGTTTGAGTAATCGTTTGATGTACTTCATACACATTTCCTTCAGCGATTGATTGAATTGCTGATTGTTGAAAAGGTCAACATAGACAGGGAAGATTTTTGACAACTCAAAATACCCGGCATATTCTTCCTCGTTGATGCTTTTGAGGTAGTCCCCTAAGTAATTGAGGATGGTTTGTCGAGCAGCTTCATTGATGTTTGAAAGACCAGGATGATTGCCATAGAAAGTTCTCATGGCTTCTACACTATCTGGGTGGTCGTATTCCTTGCTATGGATCGTATCCATCAATTGGTAGTAAGGCGTCAGGTTGTCAACGTCACTACCATCCAGCAAGTTGGAAATACGTGCATCCGCAGCTCCATCTACAGGTACTCCTGCTTTATAGATGCTGAGGATAAATTCCCACCAATTCTCTGCAAATTCAGGATAAGATTTTCTGCTTGCATTAAACTGCTTTTTCAAAGTGGTCATACTATCTCCTTCCACAGGAAAGAAAAGACCATAGATCCCGAGCATCTGTACATACTCTGGTGTATTCTGCAATTGCTCATTGGCCAAAAAGGCTTCGATTTCTGGAGTAATGCTAGTATTATTATTGTCGTTTTCTACTCGGTAGAATAAGAACGTTCTGAGCGAAGAAAACAGCAATTTCAAATCCGTTGTCGTCTTCGGAAATTCCGCGCTGTAAAAGTTTTCATTGCGGAATTGATTTTTATAACGAATATATCCAGTCTTTCTTTCTCGAGGATCGCGATAGCGAGGGAGTTTCTGAGACTGTAAAAAGTATCGAATTTTTTTATTGTCAAAAGTATTGGTCAGGTTCGTGATGCGGATATCACTACTCAAAGCAAATCCCATTTGAATGGTTTGCCCAATTCGTTTTTTGATTAGATCAAAATTAGAAGATTGGCAGATAGCAGTAAGGATTGCTTGAAAATGATCTTGTGGACGAATGTACTTGTAGTTGTCGTTGATCTCTCCGCGAAGGACTGCAAAACCAAGAATTCTTGGTAAGAACAAACCTTCAAACTTTTCTTCAAGGAGGTATTTTTCAAAAGATACTAATTGAAGCGGGTGGTCTTCTGCAACAGCATTGTAAATTTTTGCGATGCGGGGCTCATAGGCTTCCCGGAGCGCCATATAGTCTTCTTCTTCCTCTTCATCCAGATATTTAGCAAATTCTGGAGAAGCCTGAAGTTCTTCTGCAATAGCATCCAAACTCGATTGATAGGTGGCATCTAAAGGTTTCATACTCTTATTGAAATAGGTTTAAAAAATAGGTTTTATTTTGGCTCAAAACACCGATTTTACGGGGCGATTATAAAGGTAAACCTAGTAAAGCACTTAAGCCTTACTAGGTTTACTTTTGAAAAAACGAAAGCCATTTTCGTTCATTCGCAGCACGAAGATACTAAAAAAGGAACTTTTAAGCCAGCTATAATTGAGATTTTTTTGGTAGGCTAGAATGGAACTTGTCCAGAACTTAGAAAATGCAGAGATTAAGGGTTTTAAAGACTTCCTGAAAATGAAAAAGGCCGCACTTCTAAGAAGTACGACCTTTTTTATCTTATTAAGCGAATGCTTATTATGCTTCAGGAGTTTTTGGTGCAACGACTTTACCGCCGTCCAACTCATCTTGCCATGCTTTTAGCTTGTCCCATTCTCCAGCAGCAGCCATTTCTGACTGTTTTGCCCAAGTTGAACAATCTTTAGAGGCATAGATTCCACCAGCTTCCGTCAATATCTCTTTCAAACGGTCTTCACTAGTTGCACCCAATTGAGCGTAAGTGTGAATTCCAGCTACATTGAGTAAGTCTGAGATTTTAGGACCGATTCCTTCTACTTTCTTCAAATCGTCAGCAGCAGGTGCTTCGGCAGCAGGTTCTGGAGTAGCTTCAACAGCAGGTGCTTCTGCAACTGGCTCTGGAGTAGCTTCAACAGCAGGCGCTTCCGCAACTGGCTCTGGAGTAGCTTCAACAGCAGGTGCTCCTGATACAGATTCGATAGTGGTTTGCTCAACAGAATCAGCAAAAGATTGCGTTTCCTGTGGTGCAGGTGCACTTTCTGAAACTTCTGTAGCTGGGCGAGCCATTGGCTTAGCTTTTCCAGAAACATTAATATGAAATTGCTTGATTTCTTCTAGAGTTTCTTGACGACGAGCTTCTACTTTCGCTTCTTTCGCTTCAATCCATTTCTGGTAAAGCTCATCCGCTCTTTCTTGAGTAAGTGCTCCTTTTACAACTCCTCTTTGAAGGTGTTTTTTGTACATTACCCCTTTAAAGCGCAAGATGGCGCGGGCAGTGTCTGAAGGTTGGGCTCCTTTCATCAACCAATCAAAAGCACGATCACGATCCAAATCAATGGTCGCTGGCTTTGTCATAGGATTGTAGGTTCCGATTTTCTCAATGAAACGACCATCTCTTGGTGCTCTTCCATCGGCTACCACTATGTGGTAAAATGGCCGTTTTGTTCGGCCACGTCTTTGCAGTCTGATTTTTACAGGCATTGCTAAAATTTATTTGGTTTAACCATGCTCGATTAATCCGCTTAGCGAACGTCGAGCTTTTAACGGGCACAAAGATAATACTTTTTCCCTATCAATTCTGAAAAAGATGGCTTTTTCAAAAAAAAGCTATAATCCTCCTTTTTTACGGCCAGCTTATTTTGGAATAAAGACGTTCCTCTTATAAGATTTAATTGTTATATGCCGTCAATTTCAAACTTCCGGTACTATTACAATGTATGAAACTTAAAATATAGTCTTAAGCGGTTTTACTCCGGTAAAACTGCTTTTTTTCTTTTCCAGGCCTGATTTATCCATAGGTTTGCGTATTTTTGAAGGGAAGTTAAGCGTCCATCAAAAATCCTAGTTTAAATTAGACGCTTCCTTTTACCCGCCGAACTGCTAAACTCGTGTTCCCAAACCTAGTCAAATGATTGACTCTAAAACCGAACTTCACGATGAAGCTAAAATCCTCTGTCTTTACTTTTTTGTTTTTAATCCATTTTTCCCTTCAAGGACAAACGCCTCTGACGGGCATTCTCAATGATTATGCGGTTGTTGAAGCAATAGATTCCTGTACTTCTGGTATTACACTAGATGATATTGGCACTTTCCAAATTGGAGATCGAGTTCTTTTGATCCAGATGCAAGGGGCTAGTATTGCCGAAAGCAATAATTCGAGCTTTGGCCAAATCAATGACCTTGGAGCTGCCGGACTTTACGAAACGGGAAATATCCAGGGACTTACTGGAAATGAGGTCTTTTTGGAAAATACAATACTCAACGTCTATCAGATATCCGGTAAAGTCCAGTTGGTAAGAGTTCCTGTATATGTAGATGCTGTGGTTACTGGAACAGTGAGCGGCAAAGCTTGGGATGGTCAAACGGGAGGCATCATCGCCTTTGAGGTGGATAATGACCTATCCTTTTCAGACAATGGAGAAATTGATGCCACGGAGATTGGTTTTCGGGGTGGTGAATCTATCAGTACCATTCCCAATAATTGTTCTTGGTTTAATCCAGCTACCGCTTATTTTTATTCTGCCAATAATTGGCGAGGAGCAGAGAAAGGAGAGGGGATTGCCTCATTCATTGCTGGTAAAGAGGCTGGGAAAGGGGCTCAGGCCAATGGTGGCGGTGGCGGGAATGATCATAATTCTGGCGGTGGCGGTGGCGGAAATCGCAATGCTGGTGGTGCTGGCGGTGATAATGAAGAACCTTCTACTTTTGGTTGTAAAGGTCGAAATCCCGGTTTGGGAGGAAAGGGAATAAATGCTTCCGGATCACAAAGGATATTTATGGGCGGTGGTGGTGGTGCCGGACATGGAAATAATAATAATGGATCTGATGGAGGAGCCGGAGGAGGAATAATCCTAATCAAAACGAATTCAATAAGCATCGCCAATAATAACACAGGATACTTGTGGTTATTTGGCGGGTCGCCGGTAGAGAATAAAGGGGATGGCGCAGGAGGAGGAGGCGCAGGAGGAAGCCTGGTTTTACAAACAACTAATTTTAATGTATCTGGTACTCTAATTGCCAATGCAGAAGGTGGAAATGGTGGAACGACTAATAACCAGAATGCCAATCGTTGTTTTGGTCCTGGCGGTGGAGGTAGTGGTGGTTGGATTGCAATAGACGGTTTTAATAATACGACTCCGAACTGGACGGCTAGCGTAGAAAGAGGATTTGCAGGAATGAGTATCAATTCCAATGATTGCCCTAATTCTACCAATGATGCCGAAAATGGAGCAGCGGGGCAAATTATTCCTTTTTCTGGTTTTGTAGAAAGTTCTCAAACGAATGAAGCGCTAAGTATCATCGAAGAGCCAATAGCCAAGGAAGCTTGTCTGGGAGAATCAGTCAGTTTTTCGATTGAGGTAGCCGGACTTGATATCGCTTACCAATGGCAGATGGATACGGGAGGTGGTTTTATGAATATCTCAAATGGGGCTTCCTTCAGCGGAACTCAATCTTCCACCTTAACTATCAATCCCGTTCTTATCAGTCTGGATGGAGCAACTTTTCGCTGTGTGCTGGAAAATTTTTGCTATGGTTCCCTGACTTCTTCTGAAGTTACACTCACCGTACTTAGTCCTCCTACCGCAGATTTCTCTTTTGTGTTGACTAATCTAACCGCCAGCTTTACCAACCTTTCCAGCAATGCCACTTCCTATCTTTGGGACTTTGGCGATAGCCAAACGAGTACAGCTATTTCTCCTACACATACTTATGCAATGGATGGGACTTATACCGTCTTACTCACGGTTACGAATCAATGCGGCAGTGATACTTATTCTCTAGTCGTAAATATAAATACAGTAGTGGCGCCCGAAGCGAATTTCTCTTTAGATGCTTCGATGGGCTGTAGCCCTTTCAGCGTACAATTTACAGATGAATCTTTGAATAATCCAACCGCTTGGGCTTGGACTTTTAGTGGTGGAACGCCAGGAGTTTCTACCGCACAAAATCCATTGGTGATTTATAATACTCCGGGTATTTATCCAGTGTCTTTGCTGGTAAGCAATAGTGCGGGAGATGAT
>CALLVY010000216.1 GCA_938015925.1 uncultured Saprospiraceae bacterium | reverse complement strand
ACAGAAGTCCTCTCTCCTATTCATTCACTTTCAATTCGTAGATATCTTTTTGTAAGAATTAATCCCTCCTATTTAATTTGATTAGAAAAAACTTGGAAACTAAAAGCGATAAGCATATTGCCAAAGAAATAAAACACATGGGGATTCCTCCATTAGTACGGGGGCATTTAGCCATTCCTGTCAATTCTCCTATAGTCCCTGTAGAGGCAATGAGTGTTACGATTCCAACAAAAAAGAAATAGATCCAATTGCTTTTTGAGTGAGGTAAAAAATGTGTAAGTAAGGCTGCAACAAAACAGACCAACACAATGTAACAAGCGGGGATGCCTAAAATTTTTGGGCAAATATTTCCGATTTCCCAATCATTCATTGACAATCCAAATGAACCATAAACAGCAAATCCGGCAATCAATATAATTAGCCAGTACAATAAGTTTTTCATATTGTTTTTTCTTTTAGGGTAAAGCCATGTTTGTCTTTAGGACGTTTGACAAAAAACCAATAGGCTAAACCAATGAGAGACAAAACGCCTATTACCTCTAAAGAATGGTCACTTACGAAATTCAATTGTTCAATCATTATATTGGCGCAAAAATATCCTAGGCCTCCAATTATTGCGATCCAGATAGCTATACCTATGGCACTGTGAAATGCAAACCTCGAATAAGAGATGTCTTTTTTCAAACCTGATAACAAAATGATGATGGTACTGAAGCCATACATCAATCGATAAATGGTCAAATAGAAGAAAGGATTTTTATTAAACCATGCCGAAGCACTATCCAATTTAGCTTGGAGTTTTGGTTTTTTCTCCAATAGTTTTTTCCCTTGTTTTTTAACCATTAGAAACTGTAAGGAATCTCGAAGAAAGGCACCAAAAAATGCAGCCATCAATCCTCCAAAAAAATTGAAGTAACCGAACTTCGCACTTACAACAGAGGTCAATAATAAAATTTCACCTTCAATCAGTGTTCCTAAAAAACTAGCCAGATAGCCACATGTTTCGTATAAGCCTTCTAACACCTTATAATGAATTTAGAGCATTCACTTTGGGATCAACAAGGTTTTGATTGCTACCATCCGGTAAAGCAATACTTACGGATGCAACTTCTGTATCCGTCCCTAACCCAAAAGTTATGGTAGCTGTTTGGTCACTAGCCAAGCCTTCACCAATGACATATGCATCGGTTAAAGTAGAACCATCTTTTTTAGTCACAGTAATAGTTGATCCCACATACTTCGCATTTTCAGGAAGGCGCACTGCAATGTAATTCGCATCTCCCCCTTTATTGATTTGCACTTTAATTGGACCATCTAAATTAGCGAAAACAAGATCTGGATACCCATCCTGATTGAAGTCACTTGACAATGGTGTGATGGCATAATTCTTATTAATGGCATTGGCTTGATCTTCGACTGCAGAGAAAGTACCATCAGCTCTTTGCACCAAAAATCTACCCGGTAATTTGAATAATTTATGTGGTGGAAAATCTATATAGTTTTCTGCTACAACAAGGTCTTGTCTTCCATCTAAATTAAAGTCTTCAAAAATAGCTCCCCATGAAAATTCAAAATCCGCGACTTTGGTTTCTTTGGCTACATCTGTAAAATTAAAGTTCCCTTCATTCTTAAAGAGCATCCAATCTTTAATAAAAACATCTTCTTCTGTTAAGTCCCCTCTTGCCATAAATACAGGCACTGAACTTCCGGTGTTCGAAAAGAAGAAATCTATATTGCCGTCGTTATTATAATCTCCTACTGCGATGCCCATTGGATAAGCAAATTTTCCTGTTGTTGGATTCCTTTTTTTAGTAAACTTTTTCCCATTTTCATTTTTGTAAGTTCTGACTTCCCCAGTATCGTGTGCCACTACAAGGTCTAGAAACCCATCCTTATCCATGTCCACAAAAATCCCCATAAATGTATTGTGGACATAAGTTAATCCATAAGTTGCTGTTGCATCTTCAAAGGTATTGTCTCCTTTGTTGATCATCAATAAACTAGAAGCACCATAAGTAAAATCTTTAAAAATAGTTACTCCTTCCATCAGCTCTTTTTTGATGTAATTGCTAACAAACATATCAGCATCACCATCTCTGTCAATATCTCCAAAAGTAACCGAGGCGCAAATAGATTTATCATCAAACGGGACTTCAATCTTCGATACTTCAAATCCAGTACCTGTATTCCTATACCATAACAATCCTGCATCCGTAGCTAAAAACAAATCAGTGTTGCCATCATTATCAAGGTCAAAAGAAACAGCACCATAGGTACTTGAATTTGCTGGTTTGTTTGGCAAGTCAAATGCGGCTTTTGCGAAAGCACCATCTTCATATGCAAAGAGCCCATCTTCTTGATCAAAACCTCCCCCTACAAATAATTCATCTATACCGTCGTTATTGACATCGATCAAAGCGGAAGCCATCAATGGGAGCGACTTTTCTCCATTGAACTTATGGGTGAATGGAAAATCAAGAGATTTAAAAACTGGGATTTCTTCTTTTGGTACCTCGTAATCACACGCATGGAATTCTTTTCCAAAATCTTTGTTCGGAGCATCTTCGCTTGCACAAGTCCCTGAATATTTCCCCCAAGATGTTTTTGTATAGGGATTTTTTCCATCGCCTTTGAAAAAGAATAATAATGCGATGACAGCTATTATAATAAGTCCAAGAATAGAAAATAATACATTTTTCATGATGTTGTAATAAATAATTTAAAAAATTTATGCGTGATTAGGTGAACGGCTTATTTGCCACAGTAGCACTCCGAAGAAAATAAAATGAGTAACATTCATAGCAATTGGTGCAATGTGGACACCCAGTGGTTTAAACCAAAACAAAGAAGAAATAATAATGATTAGCAATACAATGGGATTAAAAAAAGCCAACCATTTTGGGAGTCCTTGTTTGTTTTTTAAAACAAGTAGTACGTATACAATTGACAGAGAGGCAACAATAATCCTCAGTGCCCAAACGAGTATTTGATAATGATCTTCATAGGATTGGAGATAAAACGCATGGTCATCGGTACCTTGGCTTCTTTGTAATACTTCTGCTCCAAAATAGCGGGAAGAAATCCATATCCCTCCGACAAAAAAAGCTAGAGTGCCTAAAGCAAAAAGCAAATAAGCCAAAGTTGCATTGGACTTTTTGAAAAACTCCTTTAGTCCATAATAACCCGCAAAATAAAGTGGTGCTCCGATAACAGAAAAGAAATGTCCGTTGCTAGCGCGATCTAATGGAACGTGTTCCAACATACTTACTTCACCTGTTGGACCATCAGGTAAAAAATGCAATAGATATTCACCAATACCAACAAGTATACTAGCTAATAGACCTAAGCCAATTAATATTTTAATTGTAATGATTTTCGTCATTTTTTATAGAAGTTGTTTAAAAATAGCTGGTATTCTATTTGGTCAATTAGATTTTATTTTTTCCATGAACAAAATCAGAACCACAATACACATGCTATTAACAATTCCAACTTTTGACTTAAAACCAGCCATTATGTTTTCCTTAGAAATAGCATTTTATTGACCTGCTCCTGCATAATTAATGCCGGTCAATCGGTGCATATCATAATCAAATGTAGAAAGATCGTTCTGATTGAACTTTGAAACGTCGTCATGTCCACAAGATCTGGCAACCACTTTTATCAAGTCGTTTGTTGCAGCAAAAAAGTTATTCAATTGTTTAGCAGAAGCTTCAATAATTAAGCGCTGGCGCAAATGATCTTTTTGTGTAGCGATTCCTACTGGGCAATTATTTGAATTACACGCTCTCATCCCTAAGCATCCAATGGCTTGCAATGCGGAATTAGAAACGGCAATGGCATCTGCGCCAAGCATCATGGCTTTTGCAAAATCTTCTGCAACTCTAAGTCCACCGGTTATGATCAGAGTGATATCCGTTGCACCAATTTTATCCAAATGCTTTCTTGCTCTTGCTAATGCTGGTATGGTTGGAACGTTGATATTGTTTCGCAGAATAGTCGGAGCTGATCCGGTTCCACCACCTCTACCGTCGAGGATAATATAATCAACTCCTACTTGTAAAGCGAAATCAATATCCGCTTCAATATGACTGGCTGCGATTTTAAAACCGATAGGGATGCCCCCTGTTTTATCTCTGACCTCATCTGCAAACTTAGCGAAGTCCGTGGCTGTAAATAAATCGGGAAAAGCTGCTGGTGAGATCGCTGTTTCTCCTACTTTAAGTCCTCTTACTGCAGCAATTTCTTCTGTAACTTTACTTCCTGGTAAATGTCCACCTGTTCCAGTTTTAGCTCCTTGTCCTCCTTTAAAATGAAAGGCTTGTGCTTTCATTACTTTCTCCCAAGAGAAACCAAATTTACCAGAAGCCAACTCATAAAAATAGCGCGAATTATTGGCTTGTTCTTCGGGCAACATTCCTCCCTCTCCACTACAAATTCCGGTGCCAGATAATTCTGCTCCCATTGACAAAGCTATTTTTGCTTCTTTAGAAAGAGAACCAAAACTCATATCAGAGACAAACAGAGGAATGTCCAATTCCAATGGTTTTTTTGCGTTTTTTCCAATGACAACTTTAGTGTGCACTGCTTCTTCATCCAGTAGTGGACGGGAAGCCAATTGAGCAGGAAGGAATTGGATGTTTTCCCATTTGGGCAAGGTATTTCTATCAACGCCCATTGAAGCTGAAGGGCCGTGGTGCCCCCAATTCTTCAAACCATTTTGAGCCAGTTCTTTGATATAAGAAGTATAAGGTTCGGTACTTTCTGGATGCGTATCTGCATATTGTCCGAGGTATTCGTCTCTTTTAAAAGGTTGCGGATTCTTGATTTGATACTCATTGATTTCATCCTCATCGACATAAACATCCCCTTCCTTAATATTTGTATAAAATTTATGGAGTACTTCTTTATTATTGTATTCACTTACCCCTGTGTCTATTCTATAATCCCAGTTGTGTACTCCGCAAACGATATTTTCTCCATCAATATAACCATCCGCCATCAATGCTCCTCGGTGCAAACATCTACCATAAAGAACAGATATATCTTCACCGTATTTTATTACAACAAGGTCTAGACCATTGACTTGTTTGCCGGTTGGTTTTTTCTCTTCTAATTCGGAAAAGCTACAAAGTTTGATTTCTTTCATAAAATATTTATTGATTAAGTGATTGAGATTTAGTGGAAAATACTAATAAAAAAGCAGCCATCTTTCCTAGGTAGCGAAGGTTTTTCTTCTACTTTATTTACATCGAAGCTTCTTGGCAAAAAAAAACAAAAGTTGTAATAAGATTTATAAGCTTCAAAAAACAATTCGTCTGAATAATTAGAATTGAAAAAACTTCTAGACTCCTTTATTTCTTTTTATTGAGCCATTAATATTTCCTTGCTATTGTAATCGATAATCCCTTCTTTTCTCAATTTACTCATCACATTACTTACGGTCTGTCTAGAAGTATTGGTCATATGCGCAATGTCTTGATGAGACATCAAATTTTTTGCTCTTAGAATTCCGTCTTTTGTCTTACCAAATTTCTGAATATAATTAATGAGGTATTCCTTGATTCTTGTTTCGCTGTCTTTATAAAGAAGGTCTTCCAAAGACCTTTGTAGTCTTCTTATTCTAAGTCCGTGCAGTTTAAGTAATTGATTTTTCAAGGAACTGTACTTTTCAATCATCATTTTCATTTGTTCCGTTTCAATGACACAGACGACTCCATCTTCTAAAACAACAGCTTTCTCATCACTCCCATCATGATCTTGATCTTCATAAATCGCCAACTCTCCGAAGATGTTCCCCATATTCAGAATCGAGCGGGCATGCTCTGTTTCTTTGGTGACAATTTTGATTGTTCCTGATTTAATAAAATAGACTATTTTTTTATCTGCTCGATTGAGATGAAGAACTTCTCCTTTTTTGACATTTATCATTTCAAGTAAATGACACATGGCCATCAGATTACTCTTGCCCATTTTTTTAAATAGATTAAAATCCTTTAAGAACCAGAATTTAGTTACGTTTATCATCGTGGTAAAAATATATAATTCGCAATGATTACAAAAGAGGAATTTGAGTCAAAGTGTCGTGTGAAGTAAAACTAGCGAAACATTCTTCCCTTAAGGTATATTCGATTTTCTTTTTCATCATGCCTTTGTGGTAAGAATTTCCCATTTATTTTTAAAAAACAATATGACAAAGACCAAACGCTAAAACGGATAAAATCACACCATATAAAAACACCAAATAAGCAGTTCTAATTAATCGGTATTTTCGGGACAACACCACCCCTAAATTATGAATATCTGTGATCATGGATGGATAAAGATTGTTTCCGTTTTCAATCAGCTCCATGACTGTTGATGCATATTCCTGTTGTGGCATTTTATAAAACCCGTCAAAAGTCATCAAGTTTTTCTCTAGTGCTTTGTTTTCATCCGTTGAGTGATCCTGTGGTCTGGGTATCGTAGCAAGGATTGCAAAAGCAATGGAAAGTACATTAGTAATCACCATACCTCCCACGGCGTATATCAGATGTGGATCTTGATCTAACCTCGTATATAGGCTGCCCAGAACAACTGAAATGATAATGGAATTTGCGGTAATGAGAATGTTCGCTTTGGTATCGACAATTTGTAATCGGGTATAAAGGTTTTTAGAAGTTAATCTAAACCAAGTTTCAATGCCCCTTTCTGGACGACCTTCGGCTTTTAAGAGTTTCTTTTTTAGCTTTTTCAATTCTTCTTTATCCACTTGCAAATCAGCCATCAAGGCTTTGTCCATTTTCTTTTGCGATTTCTTTTTGTCTTCCATTTTAGATAAATTTTAAAAACCTGTTGAAGAATCATTTACCGAATGTCTTCATAATCAGAAAACTTTTTAATGTGTTTAAAAGTAGTTGAATTGGATTCTCGTCATGTCTGCTACCTACTCGAAAAAGGGATTGTCGTATTTCTTCTTTCCTAAGTTTTTGTGGTAATCAGTTTGGATAGAAATCC
>CALLVY010000215.1 GCA_938015925.1 uncultured Saprospiraceae bacterium | reverse complement strand
TTCTCGGGTCAGGGCTTGGGGATGAAAGGCCGGGGAGTAGTGTGTAGAGGCAATGTGGTAGCGGATGCTAATATGGGCGTGGGCGTGGTTAATTTTAATGCAGCGATTAATAGTACTACCCGAATGGATGCCGCTGCTTTAGCTGCGGTTCGACCAGGTTTTCAATTTGATCAATTCCCATTAAGTCAGGATAGTTTTGCCGTAGAGGGAGATGGAATATTGCCTTTGGAAGTCGCTTTGATTTTTGAGAACACGACCATCATTGATTGTGCTTATGGTTTGTCTTCGATAGAAAGAGACATGGGAGTCAACCATGAGTCGCGTTCTGTTTTTCACAATTTTAAAATATGGGGAGCATCAACTGGCGTGCGGATTACTTATCAGAATGATTATTCTTTTCGAGATTTATTTATATCCGGAAGAGATGACAATGCTATTGGTTTGTATATGTGGAAACACGCTCACAATCATTCTTTCGAAGGCATAAAATTAGTAGACCTCAAAGAAGGAATTACAGCTTCTAAACTCGTGGAAAATGAAACTTTTACCACTCAAAAAACTCGGAATAATGGTTTCACTCCCTGGCTATTTATCGATTTGGAAACAGAAAATGTTATCGACCTGTATGGCATTCATTTATACAATGAAAGTTCTCCTACTAGCTATACCGAGCATCCCGACAATGCCATCCATCTTTCTTCTAATCAATTGTCAATGACCCGTCCCGTCACCTTTACATTAAATGAAAGTGCAGATTTAGAAATTGATCTCGCCCTTACTCCTGCTGATTTACAGTTTAAAATAGATGGCGTGGTGACTGACCGAATTGGTGCTTATGAGTTTGGGGTCGAACAGGCCTCCTCTATGCAAAATTTGCGGAATGACTACCCCGAGCGGATCTATGAATTTGTTTCTCAAAGCAAACTGGAAGAATACCTCAACACCAATGATCTTTATGAAGACCCAGAGGATGGTCACCTTTATTTTATCATCAACGAATACGTCCCGGATCGCATTAGCTATGAGTACAAGTCTTTTCCCATTCGGATAAAAATCCTCAACCCTCCCAGCAGCAGTATTTATTCAAATCCAATCTTGGAAGATGCTGCCAATCTGGAACCACAGAACGAACTCATCAGTCGATCGGCAACCGCTACGCAAAGCAGTACTTCCTCTTCTGAAATGTATAATGGAACGCTGATCAACACTCCCGCTTCCCGAGCCATAGATGGCAATAGCAATGCCCGCATCAATGCTGGTTATTATCAATTTGGCCTTGATTCGATTGGCTCCTCCGCTATCACAGAGACAGAGCTGGAACCTTGGTGGGAAATGGATTTGGGAGAAGAAAAGATAATTGAATATCTCGATATCTGGAATACGGTAGATTTACAAGGTAATGATCTGGAAACGCCTTCCTCTTTTTTCAAAGACTTTTATGTTTTGATCGACGATCAACCTTTTGGTGCGGTTAGTCTGGCAACTGCCAGAGCCAATGCTAGCTATGAATATTATAAGGACAATACAATCAGTCGGGTATTTTCGTTGGGAACGATCAATGTAAAAGGACGATATATTCGTATTCAGGCAATGGGTACTACTAAGCTTAGTCTGGCGGAAATAGATGTGATCGGGCGAAGCATTAGTACGGAAGAAGATTGCAACGGAGAGATCGGTGGTTTGGCTTATTTAGATGAATGTGGAAACTGTGTGGGAGGAAACACGGGTCTCTCCCCTTGTGCATTAGATGCCAATTACGTTTGGGGAGGATCAGCAAGCACCTCTACTTTAACCAGCAGTGTCTTACCGGTAGACTTAATTCATTTTTCTGGAAAATTGATTAATGATCGAACACAATTAAACTGGGCTTCCGCTTCGGAATACAACGTGGCTGGCTACGAATTGCAACGTAGTAGAAACGCTATAGACTGGGAACACCATAGTTTTACTCGGGCGCAAAATCGCCCTGATCAGTATCGCGACTGGGACGACCATCCTTTTGAAAATTTTACGTACTATCGTTTAAAAATAATAGACCAAGATGGCTCCTTTGGTTATTCAAGGATCGTAGCCGTACATCGGGAAAATGTTTCTGCTCTATTTCTTTACCCCAACCCTACTTTAGGTAATATCCATATTGAATTTGAAGCGCAAAAAAATAGTACAACTGCAATAGCTATTTTCGACATCTTGGGCAGAAAGGTTTATCAACAGGCTATCTATTCCTCCGATGATGGGCAGTCTTTTTTAAGTTTCGATTTGGATCATTTAAACGCTGGTACTTATTATCTGCAATATACTGTAGGAAATAGAACTCAGATGGTTCCCTTTGTAATAGCACGCAAGTAAGAGAGCAGTAAAAATTAAAAGAATATTGTAGAATTTTTAATTTGCCTAGTCCAGATAATCCTCTTGAAAAACTTCAAAGAATCGCTCCCCAATTCGCTTCATACTCGAAGCAATATAATGCCCGATGGGGGGCGGATTTTTAGCATAATAGCTTGGCGAATTTTTATCCTTAGATTGAGGAATCAAAGTCACTCGTTCCTCCTGCATTGCGACTTGCTTCATTCCTGCGACTACCTTGCCATTCCCCACCTGAAACAGTACGAAAGGCAAATCAGGAATTGAAAATTCCTTTCGTACTCCGGCAATCAGGTGACGCAAATTTTCTCCATAACTTTCAGAAGGCTTCGTTCCTCTTCCTTTTGAAGTACCACTATCGGCTTCGCCTTGCACCCAGAGCATTCCGCAAACTTCATATTCAGAAGTATCATACGCTGCCAATACTTCTTTTGCATAAGCAATAAAATCAGCATACAATTTTGGCTTGTCAGCCTCATTCATCAGTGCTGCTTTTTCAGCCTTCCAATTAGGATTCCAACAACCATAAAGAGAGGTACCGCCTTGTGATCTTTTGATAAAAACAAATTCTTCCTCTGGATAAGTTTCCGCTAATCGAATTCCAAAAAAAACTTCCGGTCCAAAGTTTTGTTCCAAATTGAATTTCCTTTTGATGTGCTTCGCCGGAGTCGACAATTGCAGTGGCGTAACGGGTTGATGATTATAAAAAAACTGAATCCTTTGCCCTGCTTTTTCTAAACGGTTTAAATCTTCTGCACTTAGTTTTGCTCCATTGGCTCGACCTTCCATATTCGATTGACCTGCCAAAAGGAAAACTTTTTTCTTCTTGGGCAACGTACTTGTTGAAGGCGCAGTGATCGTACAGGAACAACTAAAGAGTATTAATGACAGAAATCCTATTATTTTTTTCATAAGTCGTTTTTTATTTAAACAAGTGTTCAAATGAATTTAAGTAATGCTGTCTTATCGCTTACCTACTATAGAAGATCCACTAAATCGCTTTATTATTTAACAATCGTTGCAGCAGCATTTTTGCTGATTAAAAAATAAATCCCTTTGGGTAAACGACTGGTATCAATTTCAGTTTCTTCCCCCATTCTCATCCTGGTCAGAGGCGTATAATTTTGTCCCAATAAATTATAAATAGCAATCTCGCCTTTGTTTATTTTTTGGTTCTTTATGCTTATTTTTTCATCAAACGGATTAGGATAAACGAGGAGTGTTTCTGGTTTTGATCTAATGTTTTTGATACTTGATACTGCTCCATATTCGAAAGCTCCTATATCCGGTTGACCAACTCTTGGAAATCCTCTAAAGTCCTCTGCAGGACTTACACCAGGGTCAGCAGTTCCAATGGCAGGAGAATTTCCTTTCAATTGGAAATTAAAATCATCAGCATTAATAAAAAGCGGATCTGACTCAATCATATTCGTTGCAATTCCAGCTAAATCAGGATCAGCATCTAAGATGCCATCTATCCCAAAAACAAGATTATTCGCAACTTCCAAATTGGCCGTATTCCTAACAGAAATTGCAAAACCTCCCAAAGAAGCATCTACCATAGCGATGTTATTCCATATCCTGATGTCCTCTCCTCCGCTACTACTAATCCCAATATTATTTCCCGACTGAACTCCATTAGCATTGGTAATCGTGCCCGTATAAGAATTGAGGAAACAGGTATTATTAATGAAATCCATCCTTATTCCTTCATTGCTATGTATGCCACTGTAACCATTCCAATAGGCTAAATTATTGGCGATTAAAAACCGTCCGTGGCTCCAACCATTACCCAAGGTATTTCGCTGCATAGAGATACCTTTGCCTTCATCAATTTTGGGTGTGATAAAAGTTTTACTTGGTGCCCAGGAATATATTTCATTGTAATTGTGGTGAACTTTATTTTGTAAAATAAAAATTTTATAGCCTGTTTCATTATCAAAACTATTGGCATTGGTCACCACCAAACCATGGGTACCAGAGTAAGATTTCCTTGAACAATTATGCACTTCATTTCCAATGATCTTTAGGTAATCACCATCCGCTACTCTAAAACCATTTCCCGGTGTATGATGAACGAGGTTATCAATTAAATCAATGTGATGAACATTACTCAAATAAACCCCACGAGTATCGGTATAAGAGGGTCGATTGATATTTTCCAGAATAGGAAAAGTCATATTGGCAACCTCTGCATCAGAAGTACCAGGAGCTACGCGGTAAAGGACTTCTTCGCTTGCTGTTTTATATAAAAACTGTAAGGCTTTAGCTGTTTCCAGAGGAATGCGTTCTACTTCCCCATAAAGTTCTAAACCTTCGATTCGCAAATAGGAACAATTGGTACCTCTAAGAATATTGGCACCATCTCCTTTCAAAACGGTATTGCTGTCAAAAGCTTTTATGCTAATGTATTGATCTGGAGTTCCGTGTAGGTTATTAAGCCTGATCGTGTTTTCCTGTGTCCAAATGTGAGGATCATCAATATTGCCTGAAAACTGATAGTTGGGATTATAGCTGGGATTGGCGTATTCTCCCATGATAAAAATAGTGTCGCCGGGTTGAACAAAACCATTGTTCGAGTTGGTGGCATATTCCACAGTCTTAAAAGGTTCGGAAGTACTCCGTCCATTATTATTATCCGATCCACCTTGCTGATTGATGTACCAATTGGTTTGTCCAAAAGCTTGGAGTGCCATAAGAAGACAGAACCCAATCCAGTAAATTTTTATATTATTTTTTTTCATTTTGACTTTCTAAATTTATCGAGGGAACAGAGTATGCAAACCTTCCAAATTTTCTTTTAATATCAATTTAGCATCGCCTCCTTTGACATGCCCCAATATTCCAAAGGGCCCTTTAAAACCTTTTTCGATTAACAATGCTATCATTTCTTTTTCAAGGGTACCTTGTCCAATGGAAATAATTTTTGGCCCTTCCTTTTTCATTCCATTAAGATTGACACTCCATAAATAAGGCATAATGTTTTCGATCATTTCAGCATACCGATCCAATTGATTATGACCGTGGTGAAAATTGTAAATGATGCC